>CADCTH010000547.1 GCA_902805495.1 uncultured Actinomycetospora sp. | reverse complement strand
CGCGCAGGCCGCCGTCGACGCCACCGTGCCCGCCGAGCGCGAGCGGCGCGGCGTCACGCTCGGCGTCGCCGTGCTCGACCGCACCACGGGCCAGATCACCACCAACGGCGAGGCCGACACACCGCTGCGCACCGCGTCGGTGGTCAAGCTCTTCACCGTGGTCGACGTGCTGACGCGCCGGGCGGCGGGCCAGGTGACGGTGACCCCGAGCGACGAGCAGCGCATCCGCCGCGCGCTGAGCCTCAGCGACGACGAGGCGATGAACGGGCTGTACTCGCGGTTCGGGGGCCCGGAGGGCATCGAGCGGGTCGCGGCACTGCTCGGGCTGACGGCGACGAGCCCCACGGACCGGCCCGGGCAGTGGGGCGAGACGCGGACCTCGGCGCGGGACGTGGCCACGCTCTACGGGTTCGTCCTCACGCGGCTCGCGCCCGCGGACCGCGACCTCGTGCTGAGCTCGCTCGAGGCGGCGCCGGCGACGGCCGCCGGCGGGTTCGACGAGGGCTTCGGCCTGCTCGACCCGGCCCGGCGCGGCACCGCGGCGGCGAAGCAGGGCTGGCTGTGCTGCCTGCAGTCGAGCGTCGACCTCCACTCCGCCGGCCTGCCGGATGCCGAGGGCCGCTACGTCGTCGTGCTCCTGTCGAACCAGCCGCGGGGCTACGACGCCGCCCGCACGGTGCTCGACGACGCCGCGGGCGCGGCCCGGGACGCGCTGGCCGGTTGACCCTAGGCTCGCGTGTCGTGCAGAGCCTCGCCCTCGTCGACGACTGGCCCGTCGAGCACGTCGCCGCGGGGGTGGTCGGCGCCGACGGCACGGTGCGCGGCACCCGGGGCGACACCGCCCGCCGCTTCCCGCTCGCCTCGGTGACCAAGCCCCTGGTGGCGTGGGGGGCGCTGGTGGCGGTCGAGGAGGAGGCGGTGACCCTCGACCAGCCCGCCGGCCCCGAGGGCTCGACCGTGCGCCACCTGCTCGCGCACACCTCGGGCCTGGCCTTCGGCGAGCACCGGTCCGTCGCCGAGCCGGGCGCCCGGCGGCTGTACTCGTCGGCGGGGTTCGAGGTGCTGGCCGCGACGATCGAGGAGGCGACCGGCATCGCCTTCGCCGAGTACCTGCACGAGGCCCTCCTGGCCCCGCTCGGGATGGACTCGACCACGCTCGACGGCTCCCCGGGCCACGGCGCCACCTCCAGCGTCGACGACCTCCTGCGCCTCGCCGCCGAGATGCAGGCGCCGACCCTGCTCGACCCCGCGACGGTGCGCGAGGCGGCGAGCGTCCAGTTCCCGGGCCTCAACGGGACGATCCCGGGCTTCGGTCACCAGAAGCCCAACGACTGGGGCCTGGGCGTCGAGCTGCGCGACGGCAAGAGCCCGCACTGGACGGGGTCGCGCAACGCCCCGGGCACGTACGGGCACTTCGGCCAGTCGGGCACGTTCCTGTGGGTCGACCCCGACGCCGGCGCGGCCGGCGTGGCGCTCGCGGACCGTGACTTCGGCGACTGGGCGAAGACCGCCTGGCCCGCTCTGTCCGACGCGGTGCTCACCGACCTGTAGCCCCGCGGACCTCTGGCTCGCGGGGCCGGGACGGCACGCTCCGCGTGCCAGCGTGGCCCCCACGCTGGCACGAGGGCCGGTCAGCGGGGGACGACGAGCACGAGGGCGTGCTCGCCGGCCTGTTCCACGCGCAGGCCGGCGTCGAGCAGCAGCGCCAGGACCCCGCCGGCGTCGCGGGGTCGACGCCGGGACGACGCGAGCAGGCGGGCGGCGTGGCCCTTGTGCGACTTGTTGGCGTGGCTGACCACGGTCCGCGAGCCGTCCGCCGCCTCGCTGTGCACGTCGAGCGTCACCGCGCCCCGCGCGGGGCCGAGCGCGGCGTAGGGGCCGGAGCGCAGGTCGACGACCAGGTCGTCCACCTCGGCGAGCAACGGCATCAGCTCGGGGCGCCACAAGGTCCGCAGCCCGTCGCGCCCCGGCAGCGCGCTCCCCGCCGACAGGCGGTACGCCGGGATCGGGTCCGTGCCCCCGACCAGCCCGAACAGCGCCGAGCAGACGACCAGGCGCCGCCGGGCCGCCATGGTCAGCGCCGCCGCGGCCAGCGCGTCGTAGAGCACGCCGGTGTAGCGGCGCAGCGCGGGCGTCGTCGGCGAGCTCCACAACGCGGCGTTGCGGGCGATCTCGTCGTCCTGGCGCTCGGAGACGTCCAGCGCCGCGCGCGCCTCGGGCAGGTCGGCGGCCAGCGCGACCACCTCGTCGACCAGGACCTTCCGCGTCGGGTTCAGCGACGGGAACGACAGGGCGTCGAGGTCCAGGGGGCGACCCCGGCCACCGGCGGCCTTGGTCTACGACGGAGGCAGCACGACGAGCACGCCGGGCACGCTAGTCGGCCACCATGGGCCCGTGAGCGAGCGCGGCACCGCGGCCTGGCGCGACGAGGCGCTCGCCGGGATCGCCGACGCCACCGGCCTGCGCCCCACCGGTGAGGTCACCCAGCGCCACCGCGCCTGGTCGACGGTGCTGCGGGTGCCGACGGCCGACGGCCCGGTGTGGCTCAAGGAGCCCTGCGCCGCCATGGCGCACGAGGTCGGGCTGCACGCGCTGCTCGCCCGCCTCGCGCCCGACGCCGTCGCCACCCCGCTGGCCGTCGACGACCGAAAGCTCCTCCTGCCCGACACCGGCCCGAGCGTGCGCGACACCGACACCGACCCGTCCGCCGCCCTCACCGAGGCCCTGCCGCGCTACGCCCGCCTGCAGCGCGCGGTGGCCCCGCACCTCGACGCGATGCGCGCCCTTGGCGTGCCCGTCGCCACCCCGCCGGCCCTGCCCGCCCGGTACGACGAGGCCGTCGCGACGATCGGGGCCGGCGGCGGTCGCCGCGACGAGGTCGTGGCCTGGTCCGACGAGCTCGCCGGCTCCGCCCCGAGCACCGTCGACCACCAGGACCTGCACGTCGGCAACGTCCTGCTCGACGGCCGCTTCGCCGACTGGGGCGACGCCGTGCTCGCCCACCCCTTCGCGAGCCTGCTCGTCGCGCTGGGCTCGCTGCGGCGCACGCTCGGGGTCGCGCCCGACGATCCCGCGATCACCCGCCCCCGCGACGCCGACCTCGACGTCGTCGCCGACCTCGCCCCGCGCGACGAGCTCCGGCACCTCGCCGAGACCGCCTGCCGGGCCGCGGTGATCGCCCGCGCCCTGACCTGGCAGCGCGCCGCGTCGACGGACCCGCGCTTCGCCGACGCACCTCGCGAGACCCTGGCGGCCCTCGGCGACCCCGACTGGCTCGCGGGCACCTGAGTGTCAGCGAAGTGGCGTCGCAGACACTGGGTGTCCGTATCGGTACTTCGATCACCGGCGTGTAGCTGGACGGTTAATGAAGCATCTGGTTACATGAACCTGTGATCCCCGCCGACGCGCTCGCCGACCCGGTCCGCCGGGCCATCGTCGAACGCCTGGCGGACGGCGAGGTCGGGGCGGGCGAGATCGCTGCGGCCTTCCCGATCAGCCGCCCGGCGATCAGCCGCCACCTGCGCGTGCTGCGCGAGGCCGGGCTCGTCACGTCGCGCGTCGCGGGCCAGCAGCGCATCTACGCGCTCGACCGCCGGCCCCTCGCCGAGCTCGACGCCTGGTTGGAGCGCTTCCGACCGCTGACCGATGTGGCGAAACCCGGCCCCGCGGGCCGGCTCGACGCCCTCGACACCGAGATCCGCCGTGGCCGGCGTGCGCGCCGTGCCGCCGAGCAGGGAGAACCCGATGAGCACGCCGCCGGCTGAGACCCGCACCGACCCCGACGGTGGCACGACGATCGTCTGGCGCCGGGAGTACCCCGACCCCCTCGACGACGTCTGGGCCGCGATCACCGACTCCGAGCGCCTCGGCCGCTGGATCGGCACCTGGACCGGCGAGCCCCGCGTCGGCGGCACGGTGTCGTTCACCATGACCGGCGAGGTCGACGCGGGCGGGGAGGTCGCCGACCCCGTGGACGTGCGCATCCTCGCCTGCGACCCGCCGCGTCAGCTGGTCGTGGAGATGCCCGAGAGCGAGGAGCGGTCCTGGCGCCTCGACCTCACCGTCGAGCCCGCCGGTAGCGGGGCCGTGCTCGTGTTCGCCCAGCGTCTCGCCGACGGGCTGCGGCGCGAGGACGTCGAGGCCGGCTGGCGCTGGTACCTCGACCGGCTCGAGGCCTCCCTGCACGGCACCCCGATGCCCGACTGGGCGGCCTACGCCTGAGCCGGGGCGCGCACCGGCTCCCCGCGCAGCTCCCGCGCCAGCAGCGTCGCCGCGGCCGACCCCGCCGGGATCGCGAGGATCGCGACGAGCGGGATCGCCGCGAGCAGGTACGTGGGCACGCCGACGCCCCACGTCAGCGTCCGCCGGGAGCGCAGGAGGCGGCGGCGGTCGCGGAGGTCGAGCCCGCGGCGCTGGAGGGCGGGCGCGCTGAGCTCGATCATCAGCAGGCGCCCGCCGACCAGCGCCGCCGCCACGGACGCGAGCACGGGGCCCGCCACCGGCACCAGGCCCAGCAGGAACAGCGGGACGGCGGCGAGCAGGGAGAGCCCGACGAGGCGCAGCCCGTCGCGCACGCCGCGCGCGACTGAGCCCGCCCAGGAGGTCGCGCGTGCGGGTGGGGCGCCCAGCTCGTCGTCGACGATCTCGGCGAGCTTCTCGTAGAACGGCCCGCCGACCGCGAGGGTGACCGCCACGAAGGTCACGACGGCGACCGCCGCGGCCGCCCCCGCGATCGCGGCGCCGGCGGCGACGTGCGCGGTGGTGCGCGCGCCCTCCGACCAGTCGTCGGCGAACGGGGTGAGCGTGACGGAGAGGTCCGGCAGCCACACGACCAGCGCGATCAGGGCCGCGACGTAGAACAGCGAGACGATCAGGGCCGGCACCGCCCCGAGCAGCAGCAGGCGCGGCGAGCGCAGCACCGTCACCGCTCCGCGGGCGAACAGACCGAGTCCCGCCACGACCTCCACGCCAACGATCCTCCCCGGCTAGGACATCCGCTCACGAGCCAGGGTGAGCAGGGCGCGCGCGGCGGGGCCCAGCGGCGCGTCGCCGCGGCGGGCGAGGTCGATGCGCGCCCGTACCTCGGGGACGAGCGGGACCGCGTCGTCCCGACCGGTCACCGCCGGCGCCGGCACGACCGCCACGCCGAGGCCCTGGCGTGCGAGGTCGAGCAGCACCGG
>CADCTH010000546.1 GCA_902805495.1 uncultured Actinomycetospora sp. | reverse complement strand
GGCGCGCAGCGGGCGCTCGGGCGCGACCCGGTCTCGCCCGAGCGCACCGACGCGGTGCTGATCGGCCTGGTCGACCGGGTGACGCGCCGCATGCGCCGGGCCGGGCGCACCGGGCGCACGGTGACGCTGCGGCTGCGCTTCGCCGACTTCGCGCGCGCCACCCGCTCGCACACCCTGGCGGCGGCCAACGACGAGACCGACGTGGTGCTCGCCGCGGTCCGCCTGCTCGCCTCGGCCGCCGCGCCCCTGATCGCCGAGCGCGGGCTGACCATGCTCGGCGTGGCCGTGGGCAACCTCGACGACGCCGGCCGGGCGCAGCTCGAGCTGCCCTTCGCCGGGGACGCCCACCCCCACGCGCTCGACGTCGCGGTCGACGACGTCCGCGAGCGCTACGGCCTCACCGCCCTCACCCGCGCGACCCTCCTCGGTCGCGACCAGGGGCTCGAGATGCCGATGCTGCCGGACTGAGGGTCGCTCCTCAGCTCCTCTTCTCCCGCCAGGCGCGCTCGAAGGGCAGGCGCCAGGCGTTGGGCGCGATGAGCTGGTGGATCGCGTTCGGGCCCCACGAGCCGACGGGGTAGGGCTTGACCGGCGGGGGGTCGGCGAGCAGCGGGATGGAGCGCTCCCACAGCGACTCGATGCCCTCGGCCGTGGTGAACAGCGTGTGGTCGCCGCGCATCGCGTCGAGGATCAGGCGCTCGTAGGCCTCGAGCACGTCGGCCGCCTCGCCGGTCTCCTGGGTGGAGAACTGCATCGAGAGCTTCTGCAGCCGCATCCCCGGTCCGGGGCGCTTGCCATAGAACGACAGCGACACGCGCGAGGAGTCCGCGAGGTCGAACGTCAGGTGGTCCGGGCCCATGGTGCCGACGCCCGAGCCCGGCGGGAACATCGTGCGCGGCGCCTCCTTGAACGCGATCGAGATGATCCGCTGGCCCTCGGCGAGCCGCTTGCCGGTGCGCAGGTAGAACGGGACGCCCGCCCAGCGCCAGTTGTCGAGCCCGACCTTCAGCGCGATGAACGTCTCGGTGTCCGAGTCGTTCGCGACGTCCGGGTGGTCCCGGTAGCCACCGAACTGCCCGCGCACGACCTCGTGGGGATGGATCGGGAGCAGGGAGCGGAAGACCTTGTTCTTCTCCTCGCTGATCGACCGCGGCTCCAGCGCCGTCGGCGGCTCCATCGCCACGAACGCCGTCACCTGCATGAGGTGGGTGACCACCATGTCCTTGTACGCGCCGGTGGCCTCGTAGAAGTTCGCCCGCGTGTCGAGCCCCAGCTCCTCGGGGATGTCGATCTGGACGTGGTCGATGAAGTTGCGGTTCCAGATCGGCTCGAACAGCCCGTTGGCGAAGCGGAACGCCAGGATGTTCTGCGCCGCCTCCTTGCCCAGGAAGTGGTCGATGCGGAAGACCTGCGACTCGTCGAAGACCTTGTGGACGAAGTCGTTCAGCTTCACCGCGCTCTCGAAGTCGTGGCCGAACGGCTTCTCCATGATCACGCGGGCCCCGCCGGTGAGGTCGGCGTCGCGCAGCATCTCCACGACGGCCTGCGCGGCCTTCGGAGGCACCGAGAGGTAGTGCAGCAACCGCGCGTCGTCACCGAGCTGCGCCTGGGCCTCCTTCACCGCCGAGGTCAGGCCCTCGGGACCGGCGCCCTGGGGCACGTAGGTCAGCCGCGCGGCGAAGTCGTCCCAGGCGTCCTCCGCGAGCCGGTGCATGCCGTAGTTCTGCACCGCGTCGTGGGCCAGCGCGCGGAACGCCTCGGTGTCGATGTCGTCCATCGCCGTCCCGACGATGCGGGTGGCCGGCGCGAGCTCGGACTCCGCGAGGTAGGCCAGCCCGGGCAGGAGCTTGCGCTTGGCGAGGTCGCCGGTGCAGCCGAACAGGACGATCACGTGCGGGGCGATCGGGTCGAGGTCGCGCCGGAAGGGCCGCGATCCGGGACCGGGGTAGGCGACGGACTCCACCTCGCGGTCGGTCATGGGACGGGACCGTAGTACCCGGAAGTGACGTGCGTGGGTCCGCGCGGCGAGGACTCAGCCGCTCTCGAGGGTCCGGCGCAGCGCCTCGAGGTCGCGGGCCACGTGGTCGGCGTCGGCCGCGAACTCCTCGTCGCTCGTGCCGTCGCGGTGCCGGACGTGGAACACGACCTCGGCGCCGTCGCCGAGCGGGACCACGCGCAGCGGGTTGGGCACCTCGACGCCGTCGGGCAGGCGCACGGTGTGGTCGAGCACGCCGAGGTCGTTGGGCGGCGCGAACACCACCTCGACCCGGCCCATCGGCGAGTCCGCCAGCCACGTGCCCGGACGGTCGGGGTCCTCGGACACCCGGGCCTCCGCCAGCCCGGACGCCCACGCCACGAGGTGGCGGGGGTCGGCCGCGTACGCGTAGACCTCCCGCCAGTCGCGACGGATCGTCGTCGCCACGAACCGTGTCTGCGTCACGGGGACGATCCTGGCCCCGCGCTGCCCCCGGGTCATGGACGGATCGGACACGTCGTCAGCGCAGATCCACCGAGAACCGGAAGCGGACGTCGCCGCGGGCGAGCCGATCCATCGCCTCGGCGAGCCGCGCGGCGGGCACGACCTCGACGTCGGCGGTGATCCCGTGCTCGCCGCAGAACGCCAGCATCTCCCGCGTCGCGGGCACGCCGGCGCTGCCGGTGCCGGCGATCCGCTTCTCGCCGACCACGAGGCTCAGCGGGTCGACGCGCAGCGGCCGGCCGGGGATGCCGGCGAGGACGTAGGTGCCGTCCACCGCCAGCGCCGCGAGGTAGGGCGCGAGGTCGAGGTCGGCGCCGGTCGTGTCGAGCACGATGTCGCAGCGCCGGTGCTGCGCGTCCAGGGCCTTCGCGTCGGACGACAGGACGACGTCGTCGGCACCGAGCGCGCGGGCGGCGTCGCCCTTGGCCGGCGACGAGGTGAAGGCGACCGTCTCGGCACCGAGCGCGTGGGCGAAGCGGATCGCGAGGTGGCCGAGACCGCCGACCCCGACGACGCCGACGGTCGTGCCCGGCCCGGCGCCGAACCGGCGCAGCGGCGACCAGGTGGTGACCCCGGCGCAGAGCAGGGGCGCGACGCCGGCCGGGTCGAGGCCGGCGGGGGAGGCGTACACGAAGTGCTCGTCGACGACGATCTCGTCGGAGAACCCGCCCTGGGTGATGCCCCCGGAGACCCGGTCGGGGCCGCCGTAGGTCAGCGTCGGGAACTCCCGGCAGTCGTTCTCCCGGCCGGCCCGGCACTCCGGGCAGACGCCGCAGGACCCGACGATGTTGCCGACGGCCACCGCGTCGCCGACCGCGAAGCCCGCGACCTCCGCGCCGACGGCGGTGACCGCGCCGACCATCTCGTGCCCCGCGACCAGCGGGAACGCCGCCGGGTCGCCGTGGCGCAGCGCCGACAGGTCGCTCGCGCAGAGCCCGCAGAAGGTGACCCGCACGACGACGTCGCGGGCGCCCGGGTCGCGGCGCTCGAACGACCACGGCGCCGGCGCCGACCCCGGCGCGCTCGCTGCCCATCCCGTCACCTGGTGCACGGTGTCTCCTCCAAAACAAAACGGTTGGTTACCGACCACCACGGTAGGCGGCGTCCTCGCTCGATGCAAACCAACCAGTTAGTATCTCGGCATGGGTGACGGACAGGCCACGCGGCGGCGACTGCTGGACGCGGCCACGACCGAGTTCGCGCGGTACGGCATCGCGGGGGCGCGCGTCGACCGGATCGCAGCGGCCGCCCCCGCGAACAAGGCGCAGATCTACGCCTGGTTCACCTCGAAGGACGGCCTGTTCGACGCGGTGTTCGCCGAGCACCTGGCCCTGATCGTCGACCTCGTCCCCCTCGACGCCACCGACCTCCCCGGCTACGCGGTGCGGCTCTACGACTCCTACCTCGAGCGACCCGAGGTCGTGCTGCTCGCGACGTGGGCGCGCCTCGAGCGCGTGCCGGCCGGCGACCTGCTCACGCCCGCCGCCGACGACGTCGCGGCCAAGCACGCGGCGATCGCCGACGCCCAGGACCGGGGGCTGGTCACCGCGGAGATGACGCCCGCCGACGTGTACTCCCTGGTGATCGCCCTGTCGATGGCCTGGTCGCCGGCCAGCGTCACCGTCGCGGCCGACCCGGGCGACGACCCCGCCGAGCACGACCGCCGCCGGACGGCCCTCGCCGCCGCCGTCCGCGGCGCGTTCGTGCCGCGCGAGCACCGGTCCGGAGCCTGACCACTCCGAACCGACCGGCCCGCCGCGACGATGATCGGGTCGTCGGGAGTCGGCGGGGCGAGGAGGACGACGCGTGGCGCGGTGGGCCGGGTTCCTGGCGGGCGCCGGTGCGGCGGGCGCGCTGCTCGTCCCCGAGCGGACCGGCCTGGAGCGGCGCTCGCCGTGGCCCGTCCTGCTCGCCGCGCGGCCCGCGCTCGCCGGCGGCGACGGGCTCGCGGCCGGGGTGCTGGCCGCGGTGTCGCCGCGTGCCCGTCCGCTCGC
>CADCTH010000545.1 GCA_902805495.1 uncultured Actinomycetospora sp. | reverse complement strand
GGCGCGGTGCACGATCGGCTGCTCGCCCCGGCCTGCGTCGGGTGAGTCCGGACCCGCGACGGCGAGCGCTCGCCGCGTCGCGAGCCGGTGGAGCCCGACGAAGGCGGCGAGCCCGGCGACGAGGGCGGCGAGCGGGGCGACCAGATCGATGACCGAGAACGCCGGGGCGGCCGTCGTCGATGCGATCGCGACGAGGCCGAGGACGATGACGGTGGTCGCGGCGGGCGTCACGGTCCGCCTGCTCGCGAGCCCCGCCGCGACGGCCACGAGGCCGAGGACGACGGCGATGCCGACGAGCAGGGCGAGCTTGTCGTAGACGCCGAAGGTGGCGATGGCGAAGGCCTTGAGCCACTCGGGCGTGAGGCGGATGAACTGGCCGCCGACCGCCAGGACCGGGGAGGACGGCGGCGAGAGCAGCCCGGCCACGAGGTCGCCCACCGCCAGCGCCGATCCGACGCCGAGCAGTCCGCAGAGCGCGGCGGGTCCGGCCTCGACACGTGCCGGGGCGGACAGATCGGGGTCGTGCATCGACGTCGACACACCAGTCGTACGCAGCAGGACACGCGCGGGGTTCACCGGAGGGCGACGAGACATCGTCGCCCACTCGCCCGGGTGGTCGTTGTTCCGCTGCGGACAGAACCGTTTGCCTCCGGCGTACGGACGTCCGGTGCAACCGGCCCATCGACGTCGTCCCGCCGAGGCGGCCTCCCGACCCCAGGAGCTTCGCTGCGCATGACGGTGCCCTCGAGGTCGTTCGGCCCGACCGGGCCCACGGCGGGTCGCTCGGGAGACCCGGAGGAATCGACGCAGACCATCGCCACCGTCGGCCCCGCCGTCGACACGAGGACCGAGAGCGCTCCGGCGACGAGGACGCCGGACGAGGACACGCAGAACGAGCAGCCACGTGACGAGGCTCCGCCCGGCGCACCGCGGCAGCTGCCCGACGCCGGTCGCAGCGCATCCGGTGCCACCGGGAGCGGCTCGCGCGGGTTCCGGACGGCTCGGGCAGCGGTCGCCCTCGCCGCCCTGCTCGCCGGTGTCGCGGCCGTGGTGGTCGCCGGGCTCGTCGCCGTCGCGCCGGTGGAGTCGTCGACCTCGACGGTGACCTGGCCACGGGCCGGGGGCGAGCCCACCCCGACCACCCTGTTCCTCGTGCCCTACCGCCCCGCGGCGCTGACCGTCACCGTGCCGTGCACCGCGATCCGCGAGGCCCTCGACCGCGGCGATCGCACCACGCTCATCGCCACCAGCACCTCCGGCGGAGCCGACGGTCTGGTGGTGCGCGCGGACGAGGGCGAGCTGCAGGTGCTCGCCAACGGCCGCTCCGTCCGACCCGACGTGCCCGAGGGCGACTGCGGGCTGACCGTCGCCGCGGACGGCGCGGGACTCAGGGTGGCCGCCGGTGCGAGTGCCCCGCTGGTGTTCCCCGATGACCCGGCGCCCGAGGTGTTCGCGGTGACGACCGACCTCACCGGTGTCGACGCGGCCGGACTGTCGCTGCGAGCGCGCACGCCGGCCTGGTTCGCCAACGCCGCGACGCCGGAGAAGTCAGCGCTGATCACCCTCCAGCTCCAGCTCGCCGCCGTCGCGCTCGGCCTGCTGGTGGTGCTCGGCGTCCTGGGCACGGCCGGGGGGAAGGGCGCCCGGTCGGGTCTGCGCGCCCTCGTCGCCGATCCCGCGGGCGGCCTGCGCCGCACGCACGAGGCGGCCACGGCGCGGGCTGCCCGCCTCGCCGACCGGGCGTCGGCGCTGGTGCGCCGACCCGCGGACGTGCTCCGGCGGGTCGCGGTCCTCGCGATCGACGCCGTCGTGGCCGCGGTGCTCGGCTGGTGGTCGCTGGTCGGCCCGGTGACCGACGACGACGGCTTCGCGACCGTGATCGCGCGTCAGTCCCTCGGCGGGGACGTCGGCAACTACTACCGGTGGTACGACGCGTCCGAGGCGCCGTTCGCGTCCTCCCAGCGTGTGCTGCAGTGGTTCCTCGACGACGGGCTCAGCCCCGTCGCGCTACGCACTCCCAGCATCCTCGCCGGCTTCGCCCTGTGGCTGGTGGTCACGCGTGGGGTGCTGCGTCCGGTCCTCGGTCCGCTCGCCGACCGGGTCGGGGTCCGGCTGCTGGCCGCGCTGGGGCTCGCGGTGTGGTGGCTGCCCTACGACCTGGGCACGCGTCCCGAATCGCTCGTCGCGCTGGGCACGACGTCGGTGCTGGCCCTCGTCCTGCGCGCCGTGCGCGACCGGACCGAGCCGTCCGCCCGGCCTGCGGTGCTGCTCGCGCTGGCCGTGGGCGTGGCGGCGGTGACCACGACCGTGGCACCGTCCGGGCTCGTCGGCGTGGCGCCGTTCCTGCTGTGCGCGCCGCGCGTCTGGCGGGTGCTGCGCCACGGGGGGACGGCTGCCGACGACGGGGCGTCCCGCCCGGAGAAGGCGTTGTTCCTGCTCGCGCGGGTCGCGGTACCCCTCGGTCTGGCCGCGGTGGCCGTGACCGTCGTGTTCGCCCAGCAGTCCTGGCACGGGGTGCTGGTGTCCACCGTCGTGCACGAGCAGATCGGGCCGAGCCAGCCCTGGTACGCCGAGTGGCTGCGCTACACCTACCTGTTCGGCCAGGACAACTGGGGCACGGCCACCAAGCGGCTACCCGTCCTGCTCGGCCTGGTGCTCGCGCTCCCGGCGCTGGCCGTGCTCGCCCGCCGGGGGGTGCGCGATACCGGGCCGTCGGTGCTGCTGGCCCTGCTGCCCGCCGGGTTCGTGCTCCTGGCGGTGACGCCGTCGAAGTGGTCGCACCACTTCGGCGCGCTCGCCGGGTTCGGCGCGGTCGCGATGGTGGTCGTGGTGGTCGGCCTGGTCGCCGAGGCCCGCCGTACCGACGCGCGCCTCGGCGTCGTCGGCGCCGTGTCCACGATCGGGCTCGTGCTGTCCGCCGCCGCGGCGTTCAACGGCCCGGGATCGTGGTGGGGCTACTCCAACATCGGCATGCCGGCCGCCACCGGGCCCCAGCGCCCGTTCGACGATCCGCTCCTGTGGGCCGGCGTCGCGGCCGTCGTCGCCGTCGTGCTCCTGCCCCTGGCACATCGGGCCCGCCGGCTCCCGGCACTGCCCGCCCTGACCGCGGCGGTGCTGGCCGTGCTCGTCGCCGTCACCTCGGTGGGCGTCCTGACCACGTCGGCGGCCACCGCCGCCGACCGCGGCGACCGCTACTCGCTCGCCGCGCAGAACCGCGCCGCCGTGGCCGACCCGACCTCACGCGCCGCGTGCGGCCTGCAGGACCGCGTCGAGGTGCTCCAACCCGTCGAGGGCGGCCCGCTGCTGCCCGAGCGAGGGTCGACCGCCGTGCTCGAGGGGTTCGTCGCCGACGGCGGGGCCGCGGACCCACCGCCCCGGCGCCCGGAACGCGAGCCCAGGACCGGTCCCGACACCGACACCGACACCGACACCGACACCGACGACGGGCGGGCCCCGCCGCACTGGGGCAGCAAGGACGACGACGCCGGCGTCGGTGAGCTGACCACTCCGTGGTTCGCGCTGTCGGGGCTGGGCGAGGCGCAGGAGCTGGCCGTCGGCGTCGCGGGACGGACCGACGACGGGGCTTCGGTGTCCTGGGAGTTCGCTCGCGGCGCCCAGGTCCTGGGCACGCGACCGGTCCGGGAGCTTCCCGAGCCCGAGCGCGGGTACCGCGGTTACGCCGGTGACGACGAGCAGCAGCGGCTGCAGGACCAGACACCCGACGCCGACCGCTGGCGGACGGTCACCGTCGCCTCCGGCGATCTCCCGGCCGGCACCGACCGCGTGCGCCTGCAGGCCACCGACGACCGCACCGACGCGACGGGCTGGGTCGCCGTGTCCGGTCCGCGCGTCGTCGACGTGCTGCCGCTCGACCGCTGGCTCGCCGGCCGCGGGCCGGTGCTCACGGACTGGGCGATCGCCTCGGCCTGGCCCTGCCTGGGCGACCTGCCGAGGGTGGAACACGGGGTCGCCCAGGCGCCCGGCGCGGTGGTCACCACGCCTGCCGGGCCCGCCGATCCGGGGTCCGGCGAACGCCTCCTCGACGCGGGGACGCCGAGCGACCTCGTCCCGGAGCGCTGGGCCGGCGGGTCCCTCGGCCTGGCGACGGGTGTCGACGTCGGCGGCAGCTTCGCCGGGATGTACCAGGCCGGGAGCGTGGACGAGCTCGACACCCGGCTGCGGGGCGAACCCGAACGACGCTGGGGCCGGGTCCTCGTGCCCGACTACGGCGACCTCGACACCGACGCCTACGACGTCACCGTGCAGACCGCCACGACCGCCGGCACGGACGGAGACCCACCACCGATCCGCTCCCCCAGGCCGAGAACAGCCCCAGCCTCCTGAGTGCCCGAGCTGGGCGAGCGCGCCCTGTGGCCCGACGACCGGACGACGGCGGAAGGCCTTCAGTCGACGAGCAGCCGGTTGAGGGTCGGAGCGACGTCGCGGTGCGTGGCGATCGGGGCGTAGCGGCCGTGGCCGAGGCGCGCGATGTCGCGGGCGAGTGGCGCATCGTGCTCGCCGTCGGTCTCGCACAGCACGTGCAGCTCGTCGAACCGGCGCGCGGTCTCCCGTGGGTCCGGTCCGGCGTTGTGCACCGCGTCGGTGAGGAGGACCGCTGTCCGGCGGCGCGCGGTCGAGCGCGCGAGCTCTGCGCGCGCCACCGAGAGCCCGAAGCCGACGTTGGTCAAGCCCCGGGCGGGGATCCGCAGCAGCTGGTCGAGCAGCCGCGCCGGCGGGACCGGCTTCGCCACCGACGCGAGGAGCGCCGCGTCGGACCAGAACGCGACGAGCCCGAGCGTGTCGTGCACCAGGTCGGCCGAGAGGGCGGCCACGGTCGCCGCCGCGATCCGTACCTTCTCCCCACGCATCGACCCCGACACGTCCACCACCAGGACCACGGCCCGGGGGGCCCGCATCCGCTCCCGGACGACGATGTCGGTGTCCTCCGGGTACGGCCGCTCGGCCAGCACCTCGATCGTTCGGTCGAGGTCGATGTCGTCGCTCCGGTACCGGTAGGGCACCGACACCAGCCGCCCGGCCCCGCGTTCCGCCCGGACGTCCCGCGGCCGCCGACGGACGGCGAGCCGACGCGCGATCCGCTGGGCCATCGCCGCGACCTCGTCGTCCGGGGCCCGGTCCTCGAGCAGCTCGTCCAGGCCGGTCACCCGCGCCGTCTGGGCCGTGAGCAGCACACCCTGACCGCCTGCCCGTTCGGCGTCCGCGTCGCCCTCACCCCGCGTGTCGACGAGGTCGACGACGAGCGGGTCCGACCCGTCGCGGAAGAGCGAGGGTGCCTCGGAGAGCTGTTTGGGCTTGCGACGCAGCGGGGCGAGTGCCCGTCGCTCACGGCCCGGGGCGGCCGGGAGCGCGACGGCGTTGTCGACGGTCAGGCCGTGCGGACCCGGCGCCGCCCGCCGGGGGAGGAGAAAAAATGGTTCTCCCAGATCTCGGTGACCACCTCTTCGGGACTCGCTTCGGAGGCCTCGTCGACGCCCACCCGGGCGGTCAGCGCGAGCAGTGCCGCGTCGAGGACCAGGCGCTCCCGCTCGGTATAGCTGCCGAGCGCTTCGAGCTCGCTCGCGATCGCCACGGTGTCGATCGCGCCCCGCACGCTGGAGCCCCGGCGCAGCTCCGGGTGGTGTCGGGTGGCGCGGGTGATCGCCACCGCGTCGTCGATCAGCACCTGGTCGCCCGAGCCGGTGCGGACGGCGACGATGTCGGTCTCCTCGTCGGCGTCCTGATAGCCGACGGCGAGGCGACACCATCGGTCGTAGACGGAATCCGAGATCCTGGCCGTGCCGACGTTGTCGAACGGGTTCATCGAGGCGAGCACCCGGAACGTGGGCTGCGCCGCGATCGTGCCGACCCGCGGCACGGCGACCTCCCGCTCGGCCATCGCGGCGAGCAGCACGTTGAGGGTGTCCTCGGGGACCCGGTTGAGCTCCTCGATGTACAGGAACCCGCCGGAGCGCATCGCGTCCACGAGAGGGCCGGCCACGAAGTTGTCCGCCGAGTAGTCCTCGCGCAGGACGCGGGCCGGGTTGTGGTGGCCGATCAGCCGCGCCGGCGTCAGCTCGGCGTTGCCCTCGACCAGCACGAACGGGATGCCCCAGTTCCCGGTGACCGCGCGCAGCAGGGTCGACTTCCCGGTGCCGGGCGGTCCCTCGAGCAGGATGTCCCGCCCGGCGGTGACCGCCGCCAGGACCAGGTCCAGCTCCCGGCGCCGGCCGACCAGCTCACTGGTGATCGCGTCGCGGCGTGACCGGGCCGAGCCGGCGGCCGGGCTCGCGCCCTCGTCCGCTCGTGTCATCTGCACCCCTCGCCCGACGTCGCGAACACGGCTCCTCGGGCGACGCGGCCGAGCCATGACTACCAGCCCGTTCTCCCTCCCACAAACCTTCCGGCGCGCAGGGAGGCGTGCGCAGGTCCGATCGCTCGATTGACCCGCTCCCCCGCGCGGACCCACCGTGGACGACGGGCCGGGCGACGACGCCCGGTGGAGACGGAGGGCGTCATGGGCCGGGTCGACGGGAAGGTCGCACTGATCACGGGGGCCGCGCGGGGTCAGGGACGCAGCCACGCGGTCCGCCTGGCGCAGGAGGGCGCGGAGATCATCGCCGTCGACGCCTGCACCGACGCGAAGACCGCGCCGTACGCCCAGGCCACCCGGGACGACCTCGACGAGACCGCCCGGCTGGTCGAGGAGCTCGACCGGCGCGTCCTCACCCTCGTCGCCGACGTCCGCGACCTCGGCGCGCTGCAGTCGGCGGTCGCGGACGGCGTCACCGAGTTCGGTCACCTGGACATCGTCTCGGCCAACGCCGGCATCCTCTCGTTCGCGTCGGCATGGGAGCTGTCCGAGGAGACCTGGCAGGAGATGATCGACGTCAACCTGACCGGCGTCTGGAAGACCTGCAAGGCG
>CADCTH010000544.1 GCA_902805495.1 uncultured Actinomycetospora sp. | reverse complement strand
TTCGCCACGAGGTCGGCGGGACCGGTCGCCCAGCCGATCTTCCAGCCGGTCACCGAGAACGTCTTGCCGCCCGAGCCCACGGTGATCGTGCGCTCGAACATGCCCGGCAGGGTCGCGATCGGGACGTGGCGCTCGTCGTCGAACACGAGGTGCTCGTAGACCTCGTCGGAGAGCACCACCAGGTCGTTCTCCCGGGCGATCGCGGCGACCGACTCGAGCTCCGCGGTCGAGAGCACCGCCCCCGTCGGGTTGTGCGGGGTGTTGAGCACGATCATGCGCGTACGGTCGGTGACGGCCGCCCGCAGCGCCGCGGCGTCGAGCGCGTAGTCCGGGGCGTGAATCCGCACGGGCACCAGGTGCGCGCCGAGCAGCGCGGCGGTGGCGGCGTAGAGGTCGTAGTACGGCTCGAGCGCGATCACCTCGTCGCCGGGGCGCAGCAGCGCGGTCATCGCCGACGACAGCGCCTCCGACGCCCCGGAGCAGACGACCACGCCGCCGTTCGCCGCGACGTCGAGGCCGTACCAGCGGCGCTGGTGGTCGGCGATCGCCGCGCGCAGCGACGGGATGCCCACGGCCGGCGGGTACTGGTTCCAGCCCTTGTGCATCGCGGCGACGGCGGCGTCGACCACCTCGCGCGGCCCGGGGGTGTCGGGGAACCCCTGCCCGAGGTTGATCGCGTCGTACTCGCTCGCGAGCCGGGACATCTCGCTGAAGATCGTCTCGGCCATGTGACCTCCGGTCTCGTGAGCACTTTCTGGGCCTATGGCACCAGAAAGTGCTCACGGGCGCGCAGCGCACCTACTCCCACTCGATCGTCCCCGGCGGCTTGCTCGTCACGTCCAGGACCACGCGGTTGACCTCGGCGCACTCGTTGGTGATCCGGGTCGAGATGCGTTCGAGCACGTCGTAGGGCAGGCGCGTCCAGTCGGCGGTCATCGCATCCTCGCTGGAGACCGGCCGCAGCACCACCGGATGGCCGTAGGTGCGGCCGTCGCCCTGGACACCCACGGAGCGGACGTCGGCGAGCAGCACCACCGGGCACTGCCAGATCACCTCGTCCAGCTGCGCCGACGTCAGCTCCTCGCGGGCGATCGCGTCGGCGCGGCGCAGCGTGGCGAGCCGGTCGGCGTCGACGGCGCCGATGATCCGGATCGCCAGCCCCGGACCGGGGAACGGCTGGCGGCGCACGATCGTCTCGGGCAGGCCCAGCTCGGCGCCGACCTTGCGCACCTCGTCCTTGAACAGCGCCCGCAGCGGCTCGACCAGCGCGAACTGCAGGTCGTCGGGCAGCCCGCCGACGTTGTGGTGCGACTTGATCGTCGCCGCGCCCGAGCCGCCGCCGGACTCGACGACGTCGGGGTAGAGCGTGCCCTGGACGAGGAAGTCCGCGCCCTTCCCCTCCGCCACGGAGCGGGCCGCGCCCTCGAACGCCCGGATGAACTCGCGGCCGATGATCTTGCGCTTCTCCTCCGGGTCGACGACGCCGTCGAGCTCGCGCAGGAACGTCTCGGCGGCGTCGACGGTGACGAGGTCGACCCCGGTGGCGGCGACGAAGTCGCGCTCGACCTGGGCCCGCTCGCCCTCGCGCAGCAGGCCGTGGTCGACGAACACGCAGGTCAACCGGTCACCGATCGCGCGCTGGACGAGCGCGGCGGCCACCGCGGAGTCGACGCCCCCGGACAGGCCGCAGATCGCGCGTCCCTCGGGGCCGATCTGCGCGCGGACCGCGTCGACGGTCTCGGCGATGATGTTCGCGGTGTTCCAGTCGGCGTCGACGCCGGCGACGTCGCGCAGGAAGCGGCGCAGCACCTCCTGGCCGTGGGGCGAGTGCCCGACCTCGGGGTGGTACTGCACGCCGGCGAAGCGCCGCGCGACGTCCTCGAACGCCGCGACCGGCGCCCCGGGCGACGACGCGGTGACCGTGAAGCCCTCCGGCGCCTTCGTCACGCCGTCGCCGTGGCTCATCCACACCGGGTGGGCGTCGGGGAGCTCGACGTGCAGCCGCCCCGCGTCGCCCGCCACCGACAGCTCGGTGCGCCCGTACTCGCGGTCGCCGGTGTGCGCGACGGTGCCGCCGAGCGCCCCGGCCATGAGCTGGAAGCCGTAGCAGATGCCGAACACTGGCACGCCCGCGTCGAACAGCGCCGGGTCGATGCTCGGCGCCCCCTCGGCGTACACGCTCGCCGGCCCGCCCGAGAGCACGATTGCCGCCGGGTCCTGGGCGAGCATGTCGTCCACGGACGTCGTGTGCGGCACGACCTCCGAGTAGACCTGCGCCTCCCGCACCCGCCGGGCGATGAGCTGCGCGTACTGCGCGCCGTAGTCGACGACGAGGACGGGTCTCTCACCACTACCGGTCACGCCGCCCATTGTCCCCGCGGAGCCCGGCGCCCACGACCTTGCCTCCTAGTGTCGACGACACTAATCTGCTGGACACCATGACTCAGCGTTCCGGCCTCGCCCTCGCCGTCCTCGCCCTCGCCGCGGAGGAGCCCATGCACCCGTACCGGATGGCGCAGCTCATCCGGGAGCGCGGCAAGGACCAGGTCGTCAACGTCGGGCAGCGCTCGCAGCTGTACAAGACGATCGACCGCCTCGTGCGCGACGGGCTGCTCGTCGCCCAGGGCACCGAGCGGGAGGCGACGCGCCCGGAGCGCACCGTCTACGCGGCCACCGACGCCGGCCGCGAGCTGGCGATCACCTGGACCCTCGACATGCTCACGGCCCCGCGCCACGAGTTCGCGGAGTTCACCGCGGCGCTCGCCTACCTGCCGCTGCTCGCCCCGGACGTCGCCGCCGACGCGCTGGCGCTGCGCCTGTCCGACCGCCGCGGCGAGCTCGACCGGCTGCGCCACGAGCTCGAGCGGGTCCGCGAGCACCTCCCGCGGATCGTGCTCGTCGAGGCCGAGTACGCGCTCGCGCACCTCGAGACCGACGTCGCGTGGATCGCGGCGCTCGTCGACGACCTCGGCTCCTGCGCGCTGACGTGGGACCACGCGGAACTGCTCGACCTGGCACGCCGGACGGCCGGCGGAGGGGACACACCATGAAGGTGATCATCGTCGGAGCCGGCACGGGCGGGATGTGTCTCGCCCACGGACTGCGCCGCGCGGGCATCGAGGTCGCGGTCCACGAGCGCGACCGCACGCGCACCACCGGGCTGCACGGCTACCGCGTCGGCATCTCCCCCAACGGTGCGCGCGCCCTCAAGGCCTGCCTCGACCCCGAGCTGTTCGCGACGTTCGTGGCCACCACCGCCGCGCCGTACGACACGCTCGCGATGCTCACCGAGCGGTACCGGACGCTGCTGACGATGTCCTTCGACGACCTGCCGCACACCGGCGGCGCCCCCGAGGACCGCGAGCACAACGTCAGCCGCATGACGCTGCGCCAGGTGCTGTTCACGGGCATGGAGGACGTCATCGCGTTCGACCGCCGGTTCGCCCACTACGAGCAGCACCCCGACGGCCGCGTCACCGCGTTCTTCGACGACGGCTCGTCGGACACCGGCGACCTGCTCGTCGGCGCCGACGGCGCGGGCTCGCGGGTGCGGCGCCAGTACCTGCCGCACGCGACGCACACCGAGACCGGGCTCGTCGGAATCGGGGGCAAGACGCTGCTCACCGGGGGCACCGAGGCGCTCCTGCCCGAGCCGGTGCGCAACGGCTTCGGGATGTACTTCGACCGCCGCGGCCAGTTCGGGATCACGCACGTGATGCGGATGCCGTGGGGGACCTCCACCGGGGTGGGCGTGACCGAGCGCGAGCTCGTGGACCGCTGGCCCGGCCTGCGCTTCGACAACACCACCGACCACGTGTCCTGGGCGATCACGACGTCCCGCACGCTCGCGCCCGCCGACGTGCTCGAGCGCGAGGGCGCCGACCTCGTCGCCCTCGCCGGCGAGCTGTCCGCCGGCTGGGACGCCCGCTGGCTCGAGCTGATCGCCGCCTCCGACCCCGGCGCCGCGGTGGCGCTGAGCATCCGCACCGCCGACCCCGTCCCGGCGTGGACCCCGAGCACCGTGACGATGATCGGCGACGCGATCCACACCATGACCCCGGGCCGCGGGGCCGGCGCCAACACCGCGCTGCGCGACGCCCGCGAGCTGCGCGACCGCCTCGTGCGGGTGCGCGACGGCGAGCTGTCGCTGCTCGCGGCCGTCGGGGAGTACGAGGACCTCATGCGCCGCTACTCGTCGCTGGCCGTGCGCGAGTCGCTGGAGTTCATGAACGACGACGGCACCGCCCGGCGCCCGCTGATCGGTCCGCTCTCGGTGCTCGCGCAGCGCACGGGCCTGCGCGTCGTCGGCCGCATCCCGGCCGCCAAGCGCCGCATGGCCCGCGGGTTCCAGAAGGTGCGGGACTCCGAGCTGGTGTGAGCTCCGCTCAAGTGAGCACCTGTCGGTGCCGGAGCACCGAGAAGTGCTCACGTGCGCGGAGCGCACACCACCGGCAGCGCCAGCGGCCCCGAGTCCACCTCGCCGCGGTGCCACGGCACGTCGGCGAGCGGCACCGCCAGGCGCAGCCCCGGGGCCCGGCGCGACAGCGCGGTCAGCGCGGCGGTGAGCTCGACGCGCGCCAGCGCCGCGCCGAGGCAGTGG
>CADCTH010000543.1 GCA_902805495.1 uncultured Actinomycetospora sp. | reverse complement strand
GTCGCCGCCGACCTCGCTGCTGTCGTCGAGCGTCAGCGTCCCGGCCGCGGTGTCGACGCCGGTGACCGCGCGCCCGAGGTGCAGGTGCTCCGCGCCGGCGGCCGCGACGAACGCGGCGGCCAGCGTCTGCTGCAGGTCGACGCGGTGCACGCCCCAGTACGGCGCGCCGAAGCGCTCGCGGTACGCGGCGGCGCCGGGGTGGGCGGCGATCCGCGCGCCGGTGCGTCCGTCGCGGTGGATCAGCTCGGTGGGCTGGGTGGCCACGGCGTCGAGGGCTTCGCCGACGCCGAGCCGGTACAGCAGCCGCGTGCCGTTGGCCGACAGGGCGACCGCGGCGCCGACCTCGCGCAGCTCGTCGGCGCGCTCGTGGAGGTCGACGGCGAGGCCGGCCCGCGCCAGGGCGATGCCCAGCGTCAGCCCGCCGATGCCCGCGCCGGCGACGACCACACGTGTCACTCCTCGGCCACCTCCCGGCGTCGTCGCCTCGTCCCGACGTGAACGATGACACGACGGTTGTGCCGACAGAAGGACCTATTCGCGACCGATCCAGACGCTGGACGTCTCGATGGCGCTCCGGGGGTGACCCTCGCCCGACCGCGTGGCCCGCGCCGAGGGCGGGCACTACCGTCGGGCGGGGAGCGGTCAGCAGGACCCGGAGAGGCGGACCATGACGGAGCGCACGGACCCGTCGACGATGCGGCAGGTCCTGGGGCACTTCCCCTCGGGCGTCACGATCGTCACCGGCACCACCGACGAGGGGCCGGCCGGGTTCACCTGTCAGTCGTTCTCCTCGCTCTCGCTCGATCCGCCGCTGCTGCTCGTGCTGCCCGGGCGCTCGTCGTCGAGCTGGCCGCGCATCGAGGCCACCGGCCGGTTCTGCGTCAACGTGCTCGCCGAGGGTCAGCAGGAGCTCTCGACGCGGTTCGCGCACTCGGGCGGCGACAAGTTCGCCGGGGTGTCCTGGGCGCCGTCGGGGCTGGGTTCTCCGGTGCTCGAGGGCGCCACGGCCTGGATCGACTGCACGCTGCACGACGTGCACGACGGCGGCGACCACCTCATCGTCGTCGGCGCGGTGCACGACCTCGGCGCGACGGGGGACATCCCGCCGCTGCTGTTCCACCGCGGCGGCTACGCCCGCACGACGGTAGACGAGTGACCGGTCCCCTCGCCGACGTCCGCGTCATCGAGCTGGGCACGATCGTCGCCGGCCCGTTCGCCGGCCGGCTGCTGGCCGACTACGGCGCCGACGTCGTCAAGATCGAGCCGCCCGGCGGCCAGGACCCGATGCGCGACTGGGGCCAGGAGTCCTACAAGGGCCACCGGCTGTGGTGGACCGTCCACGCCCGCAACAAACGCTGCATCACCCTCGACCTGCGCTGCGAGCGGGGCCAGGAGCTGTTCCTGCGCCTGGTGGAGGGCGCCGACGTCGTCGTCGAGAACTTCCGCCCCGGCACCCTCGAGCGCTGGAACCTCGGCTGGGACCGGCTGTCGGCGGTCAACCCGGGGCTCGTGTTGGCGCGGGTGTCGGGCTACGGCCAGACCGGGCCGTACGCGGACAAGGCGGGCTACGCGTCGGTGGCCGAGGCCCTGTCCGGGCTGCGCTACATCAACGGCTATCCGGGGCAGGCGCCGCCGCGGATGGCGATCTCGCTGGGCGACTCGCTGGCCGGGATGGTCGCCGTGCAGGGGGTGCTCGCCGCGCTGCACCACCGCGAGCGCACGGGCGAGGGCCAGGTCGTCGACGTCGCGCTGACCGAGGCGTGCCTGTCAGTGCTCGAGTCGGTGATCCCCGAGTACGACAAGCTCGGCCGCGTGCGCCAGCCCGGCGGCACGCGCCTGGACGGGATCGCCCCGTCGAACGTCTACAAGACGGCCGACGGGCTGTGGCTGGTCGTCGCGGCCAACCAGGACACGGTGTTCCGCCGGCTGTGCGGGGCGATGGGCCGCCCCGAGCTCGCCGACGACCCGCGCTACGCCGACCACCGCGCCCGCGGCGTGCACCAGGACGAGCTCGACGAGCTGGTCGGCGCGTGGGTGGGGTCGCGGCCCGCCGACGAGGTCCGGCGCGTGCTCGACGAGGCCGGCGTGATCTGCGGGCCGATCAACACCGCCGCCGAGGTCGTCGCCGACCCGCAGCTGCGCGCGCGCGACATGCTCGTCGCGCACCACGACGAGCGCTTCGACGAGGACGTGCTGGGGCCGGGCGTGGTCCCGGCGTTCTCGGCGACGCCGGGCGCGGTGCGCTGGGCCGGCCCGCCCGTGCCCGGGCACCACAACGCCGAGGTCTACGCGGAGCTGGGGCTCACGGGGGACGAGGTGGCCTCGTTGGCCGCCGCCGAGGTCATCTAGCCGCGTTCCGCGTCCTTCTTGATCGACGCGAGGTTCTTCTCCGCGCTGGACCCCATCGCGCGGTGGAGGCCCCAGCGCGGCACGGGGACGTTGACCTCCATCGTCGAGGACATGTCGACGCGCGACCGGCCGTCGCCCTGGTCGTGGATCGTGTAGGCGATCGTGCTCTCGTCGATGAGCTTGCCCGCGACGAAGGTCAGGGTGACCGACGCGTCGCCGTAGCTCACCGCGTAGGTGGACGTCGTGGTGAACCCGATGGCGCCGAGTGTCACGTCGATCTTCGACGGCCGGCCCTGCGCATCGTGCTCGGTGACCTTGGCCGACTTGGCCTCGTTGGCCCACCGCTCGGTGTTCTCGAGGTCGGAGATCACCTCCATGACCCGTGGCACGGGGGCGGCGATCTCGATCGACCTGGTCACCGGCTTGCTCACGGGTCTCCCTCCGACGGCTGACTGCCCTCTACCCCGTGCCGCCTGCGGGTATCCGGTGGGCGTGACCAGCGACCGCGCGCTCGAGGACGCGATCGGCGAGCTGCTCGACCGGCGGGCGCCCGGCGCGACGATCTGCCCGTCGGAGGCCGCGCGCCGCGTCGACCCCGACGCCTGGCGCGACCTGATGCCCGACGCCCGCCGCGTCGCCGGCCGGCTGGTCGCCGACGGCCGGGTGGAGATGACCCAGCGCGGCGAGGTCGTCGACCCGGCCACCGCCCGCGGCCCGGTGCGGCTGCGTCGTCCGTCGGGGTGACGGGGCCGTGCCGGCGCCCTCCTAGGCTGTTCCGGTGATGTTCGGTGCCCTCCGGCGCCTCCTGCGCGCCCTCCTCGCCCTGCCCACGCCCGCCCGGCGCGCCCTGGCCGGCCCCGCGGTCACGCGCGACGGGCAGACCCTCGACCTCGACGTCCAGCTCGTGCTGCGCCTGCTCGGGATGATCGCGCCGGGCGAGGAGCCCTCGCTGGTCGACCAGCGCCGTGCCACCGACCGGGCGGCGGGGCTGGCCGCGTCGCTGACGCCCGGGGTGACCGCCCGCGAGCTCGCCGTCCCGGCGCCCGCGGGCCCGGGACGGGACGCGCCGGGGACGCTGCCGGCGTGCCTCTACGAGCCCGCGGAGGTCGGCGACGGCCCGGCCGGGCTGCTCGTGCACTTCCACGGCGGCGGGTTCGCGCTGGGCAGCATCGCCTCGAGCGCGCCGCTGTGCCGGGTGCTCGCGCACCAGGCCGGGGTCCGGGTGCTGTCGGTCGAGTACCGGCTGGCGCCCGAGAACCCGTTCCCGGCGGGGCTGGCGGACGCGGCGTCGGCGTTGCACCACGTGCTGACCCACCGCGAGGACTACCGGGCCACGACGGTCGCGGCGGGCGGCGACTCCGCCGGGGCGAACCTGGCGCTGACCGCGGCGCACCAGCTCGCCCGTCACCGCGATGAGACCGCGGCGTTCGTGCTGGCGCTCTACCCGGTGACCGACGCCGGGCGCATCGGCGGCTCGCGCGACCTGTTCGCCGAGGGGTTCGGGCTGCGGACCGCCGACATCGAGGTGTTCGAGCGCTACTACCTGCCCGACGGGCTCGACGTCATCCGCCCGACCGGTCTGCTCGAGGTCGACGACCTGGCGATCATGCCGCCCTGCTACGTCGCGACGGCCGGGTTCGACCCGCTGCGCGACGAGGGCGAGGAGCTCGCCGACGCGCTGCGCCGGGTCGGCGTCCCCGTGGTGGCACGCCGCTTCTCCGGGCTGGTGCACGGCTACGCGGGGTTCGCGGGCCTCGTCCCGGCCGCCCGCGACGCGGTGCTCGACGCCGCCTCGGCCCTGCGCGCGGGTCTGGCCCTGGGCGCGCCCGTACGTGAGCGATCTCTGGGCCCATAGGCCCAGAGATCGCTCACATGGGGATCAGTGGTTCAGGGTCTTCATGGCGGCGGCGGGGTAGCGCTCGCCGGTCGCGACGCCGGCGGGGGCCACCTTCTCGATCGCTTCGAGCTCCTCGGCCGACAGCGGCACGTCGACCGCGCCGACGTTCTCCTCGAGGTAGCGGCGGCGCTTGGTGCCGGGGATCGGGACGACGTCGCTGTTCTCGGAGCCCTGCGCCAGCACCCACGCCAGCGCGAGCTGGGTCGGCGTCACGCCCTTGCGCTCGGCCAGCGCGTTGACCTCGTCGAGCACGCGCAGGTTGGCCTGCAGCGCCTCGCCCTGGAAGCGCGGCGAGTTGCGGCGCCAGTCGCCCTCGGGCAGGTCGTCGGTCGAGCGGATCGTGCCGGCGAGGAAGCCGCGGCCGATCGGGCTGTAGGGCACGAAGCCGATGCCCAGCTCGCGGCAGGTCGCGAGCACCCCGTTGTCCTCGACGTCGCGCGTGAAGAGCGAGTACTCGGTCTGCACGGCGCTGACCGGCGCGGTGGCGTGGGCGCGGCGGATGGTCTCGGGCGCGGCCTCGGAGATGCCGAGGAAGCGCACCTTGCCGGCCTCGACGAGCTCGCCGAGCGCGCCCCAGGTCTCCTCGATCGGGACCTCGGGGTCGACGCGGTGCTGGTAGTAGAGGTCGACGTGGTCGGTGCCGAGGCGCTGCAGCGAGCCGTCGATCTGCCCGCGCAGGTAGTCCGGGCGTCCGTTGACGCGCCCGGTGCCCTGCCCGTCGGCGCCGATCTCGTTGCCGAACTTCGTGGCGAGCGTGACCTCGTCCCGGCGCCGGGAGAGCACCGAGCCGAGCAGCTCCTCGTTGGTGTGCGGGCCGTACATGTCGGCGGTGTCGAGGAAGGTGACGCCGAGCTCGAGCGCGCGCTCGAGCGTCGCGCGGGACTCGGTGTCGTCCTGGCCGCCGTAGGCGAAGGTCATGCCCATGCAGCCCAGGCCCAGCGCGGACACGCGCAGCCCCTGGCTGCCGAGAGTGCGTTGCTCCATGACGCGTGGCTCCCCCCGCGCACCGTGCCCTGAACGTGTGTCGTCGCGGTGACCCGCCCGGCCCCGCCGGGCTGGCACGGTGAGCCGGGTGCGCGTCGTGCTGGCAATGGTCGTGGTCCTCGTCTTCTCCCTGACCGGCGGGCCGGGCGCGATCGCCGACCCGGGCTTGGTCGTCGGCGACGGCGCACCGGTCGCCCCCGGCGCGACGGTCGCCGCGCAGATGGGCTGCGAGGAGCCCACGACCGCGCCCGCCACCGGTCCGGGCATCACCGGCGGCCCGTGGCTGCGTGACCCCGAGGGCCACCAGCCGTGGTCGGTGTCCTCGACGCTCACCGTCGCCAGCGACGCCGCGCCCGGCCCGGTCACGGTCACCGCGACCTGCGGCGACCGCCCCCTGACCGCGACGCTGACCGTCGCCGACACCGGGTCGGGCGGCACGACCGTGCGCCTGCTCGTCGGCGCGGCGATCGTGCTCGTCGTCGTCGGCGCGATGATCCTGCTGCAGCGCCGCCGGCGGGCGTCCGCCGGCTGAGCTCCCCCGGCCCGTCGTGCCAGCCTGGCGGCCACGCTGGCGTTGGACGCCAGGATCGCCACCATCTCGCTCGGGGCGACACGCCGGGGGTCAGTCGCACTCGTCCTCGGGGATGTAGCCCTGCTCGCACCCTCGACCGTCAGCCGTCGCCGGGACCCGTGCGGGGAGATCACCCACCCGAGCGACGCCGCGGCCGTGGCCCGGGCGGCCACCGAGGTGACGGAGCGGCGTGTGACGGCGCGGCCCGCGGGTACGCCTCGTCTACGACGTCTTGTAGGAGGTGGTCACGGTGGCGGATGTGTCGCGCCTCCCGGCCGCGATCGTGGAGCACTGGGACTGGCAGCGCCACGCGGCCTGCCGAGACATGGACCTCGCAGTGTTCTTCCACCCCGAGGGCGAGCGCGACCCGTCGCGCACGCGGCGGGTGGACCGGTCCAAGGCGGTCTGCGCCCGCTGCCCGGTCATCGACGCCTGCCGCGAATGGGCGCGGCAGGTGCAGGAACCCTATGGCGTCTGGGGCGGGGAGAGTGAGGACGAACGCCGGGCCGTCCTCGCGCGGCGACGTCGCGCCGTGCGCCGCCCCGTCCCCGGCACGCCGGCCGCCTGAGTCCGTCCCACCGAGGAGGAGTTCCGTGACCGACGACTCGCTGACCTGCCCCGCCCCGCCCCCGACCGTCCGCGTGCCCGAGCTGATCGGTGTGCCGGCCGCTGAGGCCCACGATCGCGCCCTCGACGCCGGGCTGCTCGCCGTGCCCGAGAACGCGTTCCACACGGGCGCCGGACGCGCCCACATCGCCCGCCAGGATCCCGAGCCCGGCACCCCGGCCTCCCAGGGGTCGATCGTGCGCATCTGGATCGGCACCGACTCCGGCGCGCCCGCCTGACCCGGGCGCATGAGGCTGCGCCCCGACGCCCCCTGTCGGGACCGCCGGACGCGCTGAGCCTCACCCCAGCGCCCGTCCCACCTGCCGTCCCGAGAACAGGCAGCCGCCGAGGAACGTCCCCTCCAGCGAGCGGTAGCCGTGCACCCCGCCTCCCCCGAAGCCCGCGGCCTCGCCCGCCGCGTACAGCCCGGGGAACGGCGTCCCGTCGGCGCGCAGGACGC
>CADCTH010000542.1 GCA_902805495.1 uncultured Actinomycetospora sp. | reverse complement strand
GGCCCGGCGACCAGCGCGGGGACCGCCGAGAGCCGGGCGGGCACGGGGCGCACGTACCCGGCCTCGGCGGCGCGGCGCAGCCCCCAGCCGGGCATCACCGTGCGGGCGTCGGCGAAGGCGTCGAGGTCGAGCCCGTCGACGGGACCGGGGAGCCAGCCGGTGAACAGCCGCAGGTCGCCGCGCTCGCGCGCCAGGGCCGACAGCGCCGGGTAGGCCGCGCGCGGGCTCCCGCAGCCGTCGGCGAGCGCGACCCGCGCGCCGGGTCGGGCGAGGCTCGCGAGGATTCCGCCGTCGAGCGCCATGATCGCCAGTCAAGCAGGCGGGCTCACCCGCGCGCCGCCGCCCCGAGCACCCCGCGGGCGATGATCACCTGCTGGATCTGGCTGGTGCCCTCGTAGATCCGGAACAGGCGGGCGTCGCGGTACATCCGCTCGACGGGCACGCCGCGCATGTATCCCGCGCCGCCGTGCACCTGCACCGCGCGGTCGGCGATGCGCCCGACGGCCTCGGAGCAGAAGTACTTGGCCGTCGACGGGCCCAGCGTGGTGTCCGAGCCGTCGTCGTAGGCACGCGCCGCCTCGCGGACCAGTGCCCGGCCGGCGTGCCAGTCGGTCACCGCGTCGGCGACGAGGCCCTGGACGAGCTGGTAGGCCGCGATCCGGTGCCCGCCCTGCTCGCGCTCGGTGGCGAACGCGGTCATCTCGTGCACCAGCCGCGCGGACATCCCCGTGCAGAGCGCGGCGATGTGCAGCCGGCCGTGGGCGAGGCAGCGCATGGCGGTGACGAAGCCGCGGTGCAGACCCTGCTCGCCGCCGACGAGGTTCTCGGCCGGCACGCGGACGTCGTCGAGGTAGACCTCGCAGGTCCACGAGCCGCGCTGGCCCATCTTCGCGTCGTGCTCGGAGAAGGAGACGCCGGCCGCCGAGGTGGGCACGAGGAACGCGGAGATCCCCTTGGCCGGCGCCGCGTCCGGATCGGTGCGCGCGAAGACCATGAGGACGTCGGCCAGCGGGGCGTTGGTGATCCAGCGCTTGGCCCCGGTGACCACCCAGCTGTCGCCGTCCCGCACCGCCTTCGTGGTCAGCGACGAGGGGTCCGAGCCGGCGTCGGGCTCGGTGAGCGCGAAGGACGCGACGACCTCGCCCGTCGCGAGCCGCGGCAGCCACTCCTGCTGCTGCTCGGCCGTGCCGCCGGCGAGCAGCACCTGCCCGGCGATGCCGTTGTTGGTGCCGAAGAGCGACCGCAGCGACGGTGTGGTCCAGCCGAGCTCCATCGCGAGCTCGACCTCCTGGGCCATCGACAAGCCGATCCCGCCGAACTCCTCGGGGATCGCGAAGCCGTAGAGCCCCATCGCCGCACACTGCTCGCGCAGCTTCTCGGGCACCTCGTCGGCGGCCTCGATGTCGTCCTCGCGCGGCACCACCTCGTCGCGGACGAACGCGCGCACCGAGGACAGGACGTCGGCGAAGTCATCGGCCTCCATGGCGCTCACCGTGTCACGTTCCGCCCGGCCGCGCCGTCCTCCCGGTGTCCGTCCGCCACTCACCCCGGAGGTCCGAGATGGCCCGCATCCCCCTCGTCCCCGCGCGCGACGCCGGCGTCCTCGGCCGGCTCGCGTACCGCTACGCCGCCAAGCGCTTCGGCGACGTCCCCGAGCCCTTCGCCGCCCTGCGCCACCACCCCGGCCTGTTCTGGAGCTCGGCGGTCGGCGAGTCGCTGATCGAGCGCGCGGCGACGGTCCTGCCCGCGCGGCTGCGCGACCTCGCCGTGTACCGCACGGCCACCCGCGTCGGGTGCTCGTGGTGCGTCGACTTCGGCGAGATGCTCTGGATCCGCCGCGGCCTCGACGGCGACCACCTGCGCCGCGCCGCCGCCGACGGCGCCCCGGTCGACACCGCCTTCGACGACGACGAGCGCGCCGTGATCGCCTACGCCGACGCGATGAGCGCCCAGCCGATCGCGGTCACCGACGAGCAGGTCGCCGACCTCGATGCCCGGCTCGGGCACGCGGGGCTCGTCGAGCTGACCCACCTCATCGCCGTGGAGAACCAGCGCGCCCGCGCCAACGCCGCGCTCGGCGTGCGCGCCCAGGGCTTCGCGGCGTCGTGCGAGGTGCCCGCTTCCGCAGCGCTCAGGTCGGTACCTTCTCCGGGTTGAGCACGAGGTGCACGGCGGTGGCCCGGCCGCCGTCGACGGTCAGGGCCACCACCACCGGGGCCGGCGACGACGGCACGAGCAGCCCCACCTCGCCGTTGACCATCGCCGGCCGGGCCCCCGCCAGCGCGTCGGGCCCCGCGTCCTGCGCGACCGCGACGAGGAAGCGGGCGATCTTGTCCGCACCCACGACGACCCGCCGGGCGGCCTTGACGATCCCGCCGCCGTCGGTGTGCATCGCCGCCTCCGGGTGCAGCAGGGCGACCAGCGCGGGCACGTCGGCCGCGCCGAGGGCGGCGACGAACGCGTCGAGCACCCGGCGCTGCTCGGGCTCCGGGGCGGGCGCGGGCAGCTCGCCGGCCTCCGTCGCGGCGCGCACCCGGCGCCGGGCCCGCAGCGCCATCTGGCGCACCGCCTGCTCGGAGACGCCGAGCACGTCGGCCACCTCGCCGAAGCCGAGGCCCACGGTGTCGTGCAGGACCAGGGCGACCCGCTGGTCGGGGGAGAGGCGCTCGAGCACGAGCATCGTCGCGATCCGCACGTCGGCGGCCGCGACGACGGCGTCGAGCACGTCGTCGGGCCCGGAGCTGACCAGCGGCTCCGGGAGCCACGGGCCGACGTAGACCTCGCGGCGCGCGGGTGCCGAGCGCACCTGGTCCAGGCACAGGCGCGCGACGGCCGTCGTCAGCCAGGCGCGGACGTCGCGGACGTCCGCGCGGCCCTCGGGCCCCAGGCGTTCCCAGCGCAGCCACGCGTCCTGGACGGCGTCCTCGGCGTCGGCGCGCGAGCCGGTCAGTCGATAGCCGACGGCCAGGAGGTGGGCGCGGTGCTCGGCGAGCGGGTCGGTGCCCATGGGACGAGCATGCCCCGCCCCGGCGGGGGCGTCAGCGCACCCCGCGCATCGCCCGTCGGATCGACGGTCCGGCCCCCGTTCGTGTCGACAGCGGAGCACGGAACGGGCACGCTGCGCCACCAACGCGCGACGCCGCGGCCGCGCAGGGGGAGGTGGGTACGTGTACGTCCAGAACGACACCCCGCTCGGCGGGTCGCTGGCCCTGAGCTCGCTCGTGGCCGTGCTCCCGTTGTTGACGCTGTTCGTCCTGCTCGGGGGCCTGCGGGTCCGGGCCTGGCTCGCCTCGCTGGTCGGGCTCGCCGTGGCGCTGCTCGTCGCGATCCTGGCCTACCGCATGCCCGTCGACCAGGCGCTGCTCTCCGGCGTCGAGGGCGCGGTCTTCGGGTTCTTCCCGATCCTCTGGATCGTGATCAACGCGTTGTGGATCTACCAGATGACCGTGTCGACCGGGCACTTCGACGTCCTGCGGCGGTCGTTCGGGTCGGTCTCGGACGACCAGCGGGTCCAGGCCGTGATCATCGCCTTCTGCTTCGGCGCGCTGCTCGAGGCGCTCGCGGGCTTCGGCACCCCGGTGGCGATCTGCACGGTCATGCTCATCGCCCTGCGGTTCAGCCCGCTCAAGGCCGCGGTGGTGGCCCTGGTGGCGAACACGGCGCCGGTCGCGTTCGGGGCCATCGCCGTGCCGATCACCACGCTGGCCTCGGTGACCGGGTTGCCCGAGGAGGCCCTCGGGGCGATGGTCGGGCGCCAGACCCCGATCCTCGCGGTGTTCGTGCCGTTCGTCCTCGTCGGCCTAGTCGACGGTGCGCGGGGCCTGCGGGAGACCTGGCCGGTGGCGCTCGTCGCCGGGGTGGTCTTCGGCGTCGCGCAGTACGTGACGTCGAACTTCATCTCGCTCGCGCTCACCGACATCGTCGCGGCGCTGCTCGCGGCGGGCGCGGTGGTGCTGCTCGTGCGCATCCGGCCGCCGCGCCGTGCGGAGGTCGTGGCGGACGCGCCGCAGGACACCCGGGAGACGGTGAGCGTGTCCTCCGGCGGCGGCGGGGTGGACGGCGGCGGCGACGCCGGGACCGGCGGGACCTCCTCCACCGACGCCCCGGCGGGCTCCGACCACGACGACCACACCCGGGACACCCGCCGCGACGTGGTCCTCGCCTACGCGCCCTACCTGATCATCATCCTGATGTTCTCCCTCCAGCAGATCCCGTTCGTCGACGACGCCCTGAGCGCCACGACGGTGAAGTTCGACTGGCCGGGGCTCAACGTCATGACCGAGGCCGGGCGCCCGGTGTCGACGCAGGCGTTCACGCTGAACTGGCTGGAGTCCGCGGGCACGATCCTGCTCTTCGCCGGGATCGTCACGGCGCTGGTCCTGCGCGTGCGGCCGGGCGTGGCCGTCGCCGCCTACGGGCGCGTGCTCGTGCAGCTGCGCACGGCCATCGTGACGGTCATGGCGGTGCTCGCGCTCGCCTACGTCATGAACACCTCGGGGCAGACGCTGACCCTCGGCGGCCTGCTCGCGGGCACCGGAGGGTTCTTCGCGGTGCTCTCCCCGGTGCTGGGCTGGCTCGGCGTGGCGGTGACGGGGTCGGACACGTCGGCCAACTCGCTGTTCGGCTCGCTGCAGGTCACCGCGGCGCGGGGTGCGGGTCTCGACCCGATCCTGCTGGCCGCGGCCAACAGCTCCGGCGGCGTGCTCGGCAAGATGGTCTCGCCCCAGAACCTGGCCATCGCGGCGTCGGCGGTGGCGATGAGCGGGCGCGAGGGGGAGATCTTCCGCAAGGTGCTGCTGTGGAGCCTCGTGTTCCTCGCGGGCATGTGCGTGCTCGTGCTGCTGCAGTCGACGCCCGTGCTGGGCTGGATGGTCGTCGCGGGCTGAGCAATCGGAGTAGCGAGGCGACAGGAGTCCGAACCGTTCGGCGAATCTTCACCCGGTCGGTGTCCGGGCCCGGGGTTCGCGGGGCACCTGGTGGGATGATCGCCCGGGAATCCGCACGGGCGCACGGAGGGGTGCATGGATCCGGTCCTGATCATCGTCGTGGTCGCCGCCGTGGTGCTCGTCCTCGGGATCGTGCTGGTGGTCATCGCCCGCAGCCGGTCCCGGTCGCGACGGGCGGCGCTGCGCAGCCAGTTCGGTGACGAGTACGACCGCGTGGTCGGCGAGCACGGCCAGCGCGACGGCGAGCGCGAGCTGCGCGCCCGGCTGAAGCGGCGCCGCGAGCTGGAGGTGCGCGAGCTCGAGGGCTCCGAGCGCGACCGGTTCGGGCAGGCGTGGGACTCGGCGCAGTCGACGTTCGTCGAGCAGCCGTCGACGGGCCTGCGCGACGCCGACCTGCTGGTCCAGCAGGTGATGCGTGAGCGTGGGTACCCCACGGAGCGCTTCGAGGAGCGCGCCAAGATGATCTCGGTGGACCACCCGGACCTCGTCGAGCGCTACCGCTCGGCCCACCGGACGGCCACCGAGCTCGAGAACGGCGACCCGAACACCGAGGACATGCGCCAGGCGATGGTCGACCACCGCTACCTGTTCGACGCCCTGCTCGGGGGCGGCGACGCCAACCGCACCCGCCGGCTGTGAGTGCCGCCCACCCCCCGCGCGGACAGACGCGGGTCCTCAAGGACCGCTACGAGCTGCGCGAGCTGATCGGGCGCGGCGGCATGGCCGAGGTCCACCGCGCGGTCGACCTCGAGCTGGGGCGCACGGTGGCGGTCAAGCTGCTGCCCGCCGAGCACCGCGGCGACGCCGAGTTCGGCGGCCGCCTGCGCGACGAGGCCCGGGCGGCGGCGTCGATCGACCACCCGGCGGTCGTCGCCGTCCACGACGTCGGGTTCGCCGGCGGCGACAGCGGCGAGGTCTTCGTCGTCATGGAGTGCGTCGACGGGCGCACGCTGCGCCAGGAGCTGCAGGCCCGCGGCCGGCTCGACCCGGGCGAGGCGACGGCGGTGCTGGTGCCGGTGTGCGAGGCGCTCGCCGCGGCCCACGACCGCGGGATCGTCCACCGCGACGTCAACCCGGGCAACATCATGCGCTGCCACGACGGCCCGGTGAAGCTGATGGACTTCGGCATCGCCCGCGTCGCCGACGTCGAGGGGTTCACGGGCACCGGGGTGGTCATGGGCACCGCGGCCTACCTCTCGCCCGAGCAGGTGCGCGGCCAGCCGCTCGACGGGCGCTCCGACCTCTACGCGGTCGGCTGCACGCTCTACGAGCTGCTCACGGGGCAGCCCCCCTTCCGCGGACCGAGCTCGGTCGAGGTCGCCTCGCGGCGGCTGCGCGAGTCCCCGGTGCCGCCCCGGGAGATCGTCCGGGACCTCTCGCCGGACCTCGACGCCGTCGTGCTGCGGGCGCTCGCGATGGAACCGGCGATGCGTCACCACGACGCCCGCGAGCTCGCGAACGACCTGCGGCGCTTCGCCGCGGCCGACCCCGTCGCGCGGACCGAGGTGATGGCCGGTCAGCCGGGCCCGGGCGGCGGCGGCACTGGTGGCGGGGGCACCGGTGGCGGGGGTACGGGCGGCGGCGTGCGCGTCGCGGCGACCCGCCCGCAGGACGTGCCCGACACGGGCCCCGGCGCGGGCGAGAGCAACACGTGGTCGGCGATCCGGGTCCTCGGCATCACGCTGGTGGTGCTCGCCGTCCTGGCGCTCGCCGGCGCCGCGGTGCTGCTGGCCCTGCGCTGAGTCAGGGCTGACCGATCCGGCGCAGGGACAGCCGGCCGTCGGCGGGGCCCGAGGTGGCCCACGCCCCCGACGCCACCGTCCAGGTCCGCCCGTCGTAGGTGACGCTCTCGAGCGCGAGGCGCTCGCCGTGCGCGACCAGCCAGGTGGCGATGGCCCACCCCTGCTCGGCGGGCTGCTCGCCCGAGAGCCGCGCGGTACCGAGCTCGCGGGTCGCGAGCGTCGCGACCTCGGTGTTCGACGCGTCGTCCGGCGGGGTGGCGGGCAGGTCGGTGCAGGTCCACGACCCGGGCGCCTGCCCCAGCAGCGACACGGCCATGAGGCGGGCCTCGGGCTCGTGGTCGGCGTAGGCCTCGGGGAACCCGCTGCGCTGCACGGCCTGGGCGGCGACCGTGACGTCCATCGAGGGCCAGCCCGGGATCTGCAGCAGGCCCTCGTAGAACGCGGTGGTGCTGACGACGGGGTCGAGGATCTCCTCCTCGGTGCCCCAGCCCTGGCTCGGGCGCTGCTGGAACAGGCCGAGCGAGTCGCGGTCGCCGTAGTCGACGTTGACCAGGCCCGACTCCTGGATCGCGGTGGCCAGCGCGATCGTCACCGCGCGGTCGGGGACGCCGAGGCGCCGCCCGACGCCGACGATCGTCGCGGCGCTGTCGGCCTGCTCGGGGGACAGCGTCCAGGTGGCGGGGAGGCCGGGGGAGCCCGGTGGCGCGGTGATCGTGCAGCGCGGCCGCGCGGCCGGGCCGCCGCCGTCGGCGAGCACCACGATCAGCGTGATCATGAGCGCGAGGACGGCGAGGACCGCGACGACGGCGACCCCGAGGCGCGCCCGGGCGGCGAGCGGGGAGCTCAGGGCCGGCCTCCCTCGGCGGTCGCCGCCCCGGCCATGTCCTCGCGGTGCCGGGCGACGGCGTCGACGACGCCGGCGAGGAACCGGGTCACGAGGGCGAGCTCGTCGGGGGAGTAGTCGGCGACGACGGCGTCGAGGCGCGCGGCGAGCGGGCCGAACCAGGCGCGCCCGACGTCGGCGCCCGCGGGGTCGTGGTGCAGCGTGACGCGGCGGCGGTCGACGTCGTCGCGGACGCGGTGCAGGTGGCCGAGGCGCTCGAGCCGGTCGACGGCCGCGGTGGTGGCGCCGGAGGAGAGGCCGACCTCCTCGCCGAGCCGGCCCGGGGTCAGCGCGGCGCCCGCCCGCTCGGCGCGGAGCACGGCGAGCAGGGCCTGGGCGTCGGTGCGGTGCAGCCCCTGCCCGGCGGCGAACGCCTGGCCGAGCCGCCCGGCCTCGTCGGCGTAGGCCTGGAGCAGAGCGACGAGGTGCTCGCGCGCCTCCCGGTCACCGTCGGTCACAAAGTGCAGCCTAGCCGCGATCGCGGTAATCTCGACCGTCGAGAGGTTCGACCATGGAGGAGAACATGACCACGACCGTGTCCGCGCGCACCACGAGGCCCACCACCGCGGACCGCGTCCGGTCCGTCGCCCTGCTGCTCGGCGCCGTGCTGCAGATCGTCGCGGGCGCCCTCGGCGGGTCGGGGGCGTTCGGGTTGTCGGTGGGCCAGGTGGCGCAGGAGAACACCACCGTGGTCATGCCCGCGCCCGCTGCGTTCTCGATCTGGGGCCCGATCTACGCCGCGATCCTGCTGCTGGCGGTGCGCCAGGTGCTGCCCGGCCAGCCCGGCCGGGCGGTGCACCGGGCGACCGGCTGGTGGCTGGTCGCGTCGACGCTGCTCAACGCCGGGTGGATCCTCGCGTTCTCCGCGCAGGCGGTCGTGCTCGCGCAGGTGGTCATCGTCGCGCTGCTCGTGGTGCTGGCGGTGGCGCTGGCGCAGCTGACGCGCCTGCCGGCCGCGGGCGTCGCCGACCGCCTGCTGCTCCACGGCCCCGTCGCCCTCTACGCGGGCTGGGTCAGCGTGGCCACCGTCGTCGGCGCCGCTACCACCGGCACGTTCCTCGGGGCCCCGGGCGCCGGCGGCGTGGCGACGGTGCTCGGCGCGCTCGTGCTGCTGGTCACCGGCGCGATCGCCGCCGTCGTGGTGGCCCGCGGCGCCGGGGCGCTGCCCTACGCCGCGTCCGTGGTCTGGGCGCTCGCCGCGATCGTGGTGATGGGCCCGCCCGTCGCCGTGGTGGTCGCCGCCCTCGTGGCCCTGGTCGCGGTGCTCGCGACGGCCGTGCGCCGCGTGCTCGTCGCCCCGCCCGGCCGCCGCGTCCCCGCCGCCCTCGGCTGACCCCCCCGCCTCGCGGCGTGGGGAGGGGTGGCACACGGGGTGTGCCAGCGTGGGGGCCACGCTGGCGTTCAACGCGAGGAAATCCGCCACGATCATGAGCGGTGGCGGGGTCGGCGCGCAGGATGATCAGGGAGTCCGTGCGGTCACGTCGGAGATCGACATCGACCACACGCGCTCCCTGATCACGGGCAGCCGGCGAAACGCTCCGCGCGTTGCCTGATCAACGCGGACTTCGCACGCCTAGACGCAGCGAACAGCGCGTTCGCTGCCGTCGTGGTGAGGTGATCACCGACCCCGCGGGCGAGGAGGACACCGGGTGCTCGTGTGGCTGGTCCGGGTCGTGGCCGTCGTGTGGATCGCCACCGTGCTCGTCGTCGCGATCGGGACGTACGCGCCGCGGCTGCCCGTCCTCGGCTTCCTCGGGTCCTTCGTCACCGGCCAGTACCCGCTGCACGCCGCGCTGGCCGCCCTGGTCGGCGTCGGGCTCGGCGCGCTGGCGTGGGGCCTCGGGTCGCCCCGGGTCGGCGGGGTCCTCGGCGCCCTCGCGCTCGCCGCGCCGATCGCGCTCGCCGGCGTCCTCGTCGACCAGACGCGCACCGCGAGCGCGGAGGGCGTCACCGTCGACTGGTGGCAGGCCCTCACCGTCACCGCCCAGCCCGACGGGCGTCCCGACCGCACGGAGCCCTACGGCGTCGACGAGCTCGGGCGGCCCCTGTCCCTCGACCTCTACCGCCCCGCCGGGCCCGGCCCGCACCCCGTGGTCGTGTGGGTGCACGGCGGCAGCTGGGTGCGCGGCGAGCGCGACGACCGCACCGCGCTCAACCGCTGGCTCGCCGACCGGGGCTACGCGGTGGTCTCCGTGGAGTACCGCCTCCCGCCGCCGGCGCCGGTGGGGGAGGGCCAGCGCCGAGACGTCGCGGCGGCCATGGCCTGGGCCGTCGCGCACGCCGCCGACGAGGACCTCGACCCGCAGCGGATGGTCCTCGCCGGCCAGTCGGCGGGGGCGACCCTCGCCCTGAGCACCGCGGCCGGGGTGGTCGCCGGGGAGTACGACGTGCCCCGCCCGCGCGCCGTGGTGGCCTACTACCCGGTCACCGACCTGCGCCGGATCGACCGCTCACTGCAGGACGCCGTGCTCGGCGGGGCGGCGGCCGACCAGGTCGCCGCCGTGCGCGCGGGCTCCCCGACCGACCTCGTGCGCCCCGACCTGCCGCCGACACTCGTGGTGCTCGGGGCGGCTGACCACTTCGTCTTCCCCGACCTCGTGCGCGGCTACGACCGGGCGCTGCGCGATGCGGGCGTGCCCGGCAGGCTCCTCGAGGTGCCGCACGCCGACCACGTCTTCGACTACCCCTTCGGCAGCCCGGGCGCCCAGCTGACCCGCCCCGGGGTGGCCGCGTTCCTCGGCGAGCACGTGGGGGTGCGGGCGCCGTGAGGATCGAGCGCGTCGCCGACGGCGTGCACCTCGTGCGCGCGGCCGCCGTGAACTGGGTGCTCATCGACGACGGCGACGCCGTGACGCTGATCGACGGCGGCTACCCCGGCGACGCCGCGGCGGTGGAGGCCTCGCTCGCCGCGATCGGCCGGGCGCCGGGTGACGTCGTCGCCGCGCTGGTCACCCACGGCCACGTCGACCACGTCGGCGGCCTCGCCCCGCTGGCCGCCCGTCACGGGTTCCCGGTGCTCACCGGCGAGACCGAGGCCCGCCACGCCCGCCGCGAGTTCCTCGAGCAGGCCACGCCCGCCGACGTCGCCCGCCAGGCCTGGCGCCCGCGGGTGCTCGTCTGGGCGGCGACGATCGCTCGGCTCGGCGCCCTGCGGTCGGTGAGCGTGCCGACGGCGCGCGCCCTGCCCGACGGGCCCCTCAACCTCCCCGGCCGCCCCGTCCCCGTCGCCACGCCCGGGCACACCAGCGGCCACACCGCCTACCTGCTCGGCGACGCGGGCGTGCTCGTCAGCGGCGACGCGCTGGCCACGGGCCACCCGATTACCGCCCGCACCGGGCCCCAGCGCCTCCCCGCGTTCTTCGACCACGACACGGCCCGCGCCGACGCCGCCCTCGACACGCTCGCGGCGCTCGACGCCGCCGTGCTCCTGCCCGGCCACGGCCCGGCGTGGCGCGGGACGCCGGCGGAGGCGGTGGCGAGCGCCCGGGGCCGCGAGTCGTAGCCACGGGCCCGGGGGAGCTGGTGGACTGCCCGCCATGACCGATCGGGGGACGCAGGACGTCGGGACCGCGGACGTGCAGGAGCCCCGCCGGCGCTGGAGCATCGTCGGCCCGGGCATCGTCGTCGCGGCCACCGGCGTGGGCGCCGGCGACCTCGTCGCCACGCTCGTCGCCGGCTCCGAGTACGGCTACACGCTGCTGTGGGCGGTGGTGCTCGGCGTCGTCGTCAAGATCGCGCTGGCCGAGGCGGCGGGACGCTGGCACCTCGCCACCGGCTCGACGATCTTCGCGGGCTGGCGCTCGCTCGGGCCCTGGACGACGGGGTACTTCGTCGTCTACGTCGTGATCTGGGGGTTCGTCTACGGCGCGACGGCCATGACGTCGTCAGCGCTGCCGCTGGCGGCGATGTTCGGCGGCTCGATCCCGGGGTGGGGCATCCCGTGCGGGCTGCTCGGGCTGGTGCTCGTGTGGTTCGGCTCGTACCGAGTCTTCGAGAAGATCATGACGGTGCTGGTCGGCGTCATGTTCGTCGTCGTGGTGGGCCTCGCGATCCTCGTGCTGCCCGACGTCCCGGCGATGCTGGCGGGCCTGCTCCCGACGCTGCCCGCCGGCTCGGGGATCTACACACTGGGCCTGGTCGGCGGCGTCGGCGGCACGGTGACCATGGCCGCGTACGGCTACTGGGTCAACGCCAAGGGCTGGCGCGACAGCTCGATGCGGATCATGCGCCTCGACAACCGCGTCGCCTACATCACCACCGGCATCTTCGTCGCCGCCATGCTCGTGGTCGGCGCCGAGCTGCTGTACACGGCGAACATCGCGCTGGTCGAGAGCGACCGCGGCCTGCTCGACCTCGACGCGATCCTCGCCCAGCGCTTCGGCCCCGTGATCGCCACGCTGTTCCTCGTCGGCTTCTTCGCGACGTCGTTCTCGTCGCTGCTCGGGGTGTGGCAGGGCGTGAGCCTGTTGGTCACCGACTTCGTCCGCACCCGCCGCGAGGCCGTCGCCCGCACCCCGGAGGAGCTCGCCGCCGCCGGGCAGCTCTCCGAGGACGCCACCCGCAGCCTCCCGTACCGGGCCTATCTGCTGTGGCTGACGTTCCCGCCGATGGCGCTGCTCTTCCTCGGGCGCCCGTTCGCCCTCGTGGTGGCGTACGGCGCGCTCGGGGCGTTCTTCATGCCGTTCCTCGCCGTGACGCTGCTCTGGCTGCTGGGCGGGCGCCGGACGCCCGCCGAGTGGCGCAACGGGTGGCTCTCGACGACCCTGCTCGTCGGGTCGGCGCTGCTGTTCTTCGGGCTGTGCGCGTCGGAGCTGGTCGACCTGTTAGGCTAGCTCCATGTGCGTGATCTTCTCGGCCATAGCCGCGAATTTCGCTCACACAGAAGGTCAGAAGGTCAGCACCAGGCGGCCCCGGACGCCGCCGGCCTCGAGGCGCCGGTGCGCCTCGGGCGCCTTCTCCGCCGGGATCGTGTCGGCGACGCGCGGCGTCAGCACGCCCTGCTCGACCTGGCGGCGCAGGGCGTCCAGTCGCGCGTGGTCGGTGGCGACCGTGCGGACGAGCACCGGTGCCCAGGTGATCCCGCGGCCGCCGGAGCCCCGGTACCCGCGCACCGTCACGATCGTCCCGCCGTCGCGCACCGCGTCCACGAGCTCCTCGCCCTGCAGCGACCCGTCGACCACCGCGTCCACCCCGCCGGGCTGGCCGTCGCGGATCCGCCGGGCCACGTCGTCCCCACGGCGGACGACGACGTCGGCGCCGAGCGATGCCACCAGCTCCTCGTCGACCTCCGCGGCGTCGGCGACGACGGTGAGGCGGTCGGCCTTCGCGAGCTGCACGACGTAACCCCCGAACGCCCCGGCCGCGCCGGTCACGGCGACGGTCTGCCCGGGCGCGAGCCCGAGCGTGTCCAGGGCGAGACGCGCGGTGAGCGCGTTCATCGGCACCGTCGCGGCCTCCACCGCCGTCATCCCGGCGGGCGCGCGCACCACCGACGCCGCCGGCACGACGACGTGCTCGGCGTAGGCGCCGTGGCTGCCGTCCGGCACGACGATCGCCATCGCCGCGTCGCCCACGTGCAGCTCGGTGTCGCTGCCCTCGCCGATCTCGTCGACCTCGCCGACGGCGTCCATCCCCGGCACGTAGGGCGGCGGGTCCTTCCTCTGGTGCTCGGCCCGCGCGCCATCGCGGACGAGCGTGTCGGTGGGGTTCACCGCCGCCGCCCGCACGCGCAGCCGGACCTCCCCGCGCCCGGCGTGGGGCTCGGGCAGCTCGACGACCTCGAGGGCGTCGGGCCCGCCGTACTCGTGGACTCCGATGGCACGCACATGCCGCGGCTACCCCCGCGGGTAGAGAGGGACGCGTGACGGTCTCCTCCCGCCGGTACCGCGTCGTCTCGAGCCCCATCGGCCCGCTCACCCTGACCTGGGACGACGACGCGGGCGCCGTGGTCGGCGTGCACGTCCACGACCAGCGGGAACGCGGCCCGGACCCGGCGTTCGGCGAGCCCGACGACGGCGCGTGTGCGGCCCTCGACGACCTCGCGGGCGAGCTGGACGAGTACTTCGCCGGCACGCGCCGCACGTTCTCGCTGCCCGTCGACCCGCCCGGGACACCCTTCGCCCGCGCCGTCTTCGCCGCGCTGCAGGACGTCCCGTACGGCGCGGTGACGACCTACGGCGCGCTCGCGGCGGCGATCGACAAGCCCCGCGCGGCCCAGGCCGTCGGCACCGCGAACGCCCGGAACCCCGTCAGCCTGCTCGTGCCCTGCCACCGCGTCGTGACCGCGGCGGGGCACCCCTCGGGCGGGGGGCCCGGTGTCGAACGCAAGCGTTTGCTCCAGCAGCTGGAGCGCCGAGACCCTTGACCGAGCGGGCGTCGCGAGTATGTTCAGGGGTGTCGTTGTGGTGCTGATCACACGAGCTGAGGGCTGATCGCGCTGCAGTCACGACCGAAGGTTTCCGACCGGGATCGAGGTGATGGATTGGACGCAGGGAACACCCCGCACCGCATCACGAGGACCCGGTCGACCCGGCGCCGTACCGCGCACGGGAGCTGATCGATACCAGTCTCCACGCCGATGAGCGCATCTCAGCGGACGGTGGGACGACCGGGCCCGTGCGGGTCCCGAGCTGACACTTCCTCCCAGATACGAGCCGGCGTCCCCATCGGGGGCGCCGGTTCGTGCGTGTGGGGGCAGACGCCGACCACGCCGACCGCCGGAGCGCGCCGGGGATCGCGGGGCAGCGCGACGCAGGAGCGCTGACGTGCGGATCCCCTTGGCGCGACTAGTTGTACTCGGCCGTCACGTTGGTGACAGGCGGCTGGTGGGTGGCTTGCTGTGGCAGGCGGTGTGGGGGCGTCGCTGGTTGTAGTAGTTGAGCCAGGGCGCGAGGGCCAGGGTCCGGGCGTGGTTGGTGTCGTAGGGCCGGCGGTAGGCCCACTCGCGGGCCAGGGTCCGGTTGAACCGTTCGACCTTGCCGTTGGTCCAGGGGCAGTGCGGGCGGATGAACTTCTGGCGGGCTCCGAGCTCGGCGACGGCGGCGGCGAAGGCGTGGCAGCCGCGGTAGCTGCGGGCGTTGTCGGTCAGGACCCGGT
>CADCTH010000541.1 GCA_902805495.1 uncultured Actinomycetospora sp. | reverse complement strand
GCCCGCGGCGTCCTCGTTCCCGCGTCGCGCCGGGAGGCCCTGCTGGCGGCGGCGACCCGGCTCTTCGGCGAGCGCGGCTTCCCCGCCGTGGGCCTCGGCGACATCGGCGCGGCGGCCGGCATCGCGGGCCCCAGCGTGTACCGCCACTTCGCGACGAAGACCGAGCTGCTGCTGCGCGTGCTGCACCGGGGCGACGAGGCGCTGTGGCTGGGCCTGCACCACGCGCTGGCGCGGGCCACGGACGGCCAGGACGCACTCGAGCGCCTCGCTGCCGACTACACCGCCTTCGTCGCCGACAACCCCGAGATCGTCAGCGGGCTGATCTCGCAGACGATCCACCTGGACGCTCCCGACCGGGACGCGCTGCGGCGATCGCAGCGCGCGTACCTGGCGGAGTGGGTGGCCCTGCTGGCCACCGCGCGCCCGGCGTCACCCGGCCCGGAGGCCCGCGTGCTCGTCCACGCGGCGCTGGCGCTGGTCAACAGCGTGGGGCGCGTCCACCACCTGGCCGTCCGCCCCGGCGCGCAGCGCCGCACCGCCGCCCTCGCCGGGGCCGTCCTGGCGAGCTGAGCCGCCGGGCAGGGCGAGGCGCGCGATCGTGCCCAGCACCCCGGCGTACTGCCGGTACAGCGGGCCGCTCGTGTACGGCAGGCCGTAGCGCTCGCAGAGGTCGCGCACCCGCGGGGCGACCTGTGCGTAGCGGCGCGAGGGCATGTCCTGGAACAGGTGGTGCTCGATCTGGTGAGACAGGTTGCCCGTCATGAGGTGCATCAACGGCGACCCGTCGAGGTTGGCCGAGCCCAGCATCTGCCGCAGGTACCACTGGCCGCGGGTCTCGCCGTCGAGCTGGTCCTCGGTGAACGTCTCCGCGCCCGCGGGGAAGTGCCCGCAGAAGATCACCGCGTGGGTCCAGACGTTGCGGGTGACGTTGGCGGTCAGGTTGCCCAGCAGCGTGGTCGGCGCAGCGAGGCCGGCCAGGAGCGGGAAGCCCACGTAGTCCTTGAGCAGCTGGCCGCGGACCTTGCGCCACAGCCCGCCGAGCTCGGTCCGCGCGACGGACCAGGGCTTGCGTCCGGCCGCGACCTCCTCGAGCTCGATGTCGTAGATCGCGATGCCGTACTCGAAGCCCAGCGCGAGCCCGGCGTTGATCAGCGGCTGGAGCAGGTGGTAGGGCTTCCACGGCTGCTCGGGGTCGACGCGCAGCGTCGCGTAGCCGATGTCGCGGTCCTTGCCCAGCACGTTGGTGTACGTGTGGTGCACGTAGTTGTGCGAGTGCTTCCAGCCCTCGGCCGACGACGCCGAGTCCCACTCCCACGTGGTCGAGTGGATCTCGTGGTCGTTCATCCAGTCCCACTGGCCGTGCAGGACGTTGTGGCCGATCTCCATGTTCTCGAGGATCTTGGCCACCGACAGCGCGGCGGTGCCGGCGAGCCACGCCGGCGGCAGGAGGGAGAACTGCAGCAGGACGCGCCCGCCCGTGTCCAGGCCGCGCTGGACGGCGATGACCCGTCGGATGTAGCGGGCGTCGTCGTCGCCGAGGTCGGCCATGACCTCCGCGCGGAGGGTGTCGAGCTCGGCGCCGAGACGCTCGACGTCGGCGTCGGTCAGGTGCGCGCTGGCGGCGGTGGTCGTAGTCGTGCTCAAGCGGGGGTCCTCCCGGACGGTGCGTGGTGGTCACTCTCGTCGGACCGAGGACACGGGGTCTGGGAGCCGCTCGGGACGTCCGTCTGGGGTCCCCGCCGTGGGCCAGGGAAACCGCCGCCGGCCGGTGACAGGTGACACCGGGCGTGCGGGTGGTGTGACGGATGGGTGCGGGCGGCGCACGTGTTCTTCCTGGTGCCGGACCGAGATCGCATCGAGATCCTCGCGGCCGGCCGTCACCGGACAACGAGGTCCGGAGAGGAGTCGTCGTGCACCGTCACGAGAGCCCGGTCCTGATCACCGGCGCAGCGCTCTCCCCCGCGGAGGAGTTCGCTGCCCGCCGTCGCCGCTACTCCCTGATCATGTCGATGCGCATCCCGTGCCTGGTCGTCGCCGGTGTCCTGGCCCTGGGCTTCGGCTGGACCATCGCCGCCGCCGTGCTCGTGGTGGCGTCCGTGCCGCTGCCGTGGATCGCGGTGCTCATCGCCAACGACGCCCCGCCGCGCAAGGCCGAGAAGACCGCTCGCTGGCGGCCCGACCAGGTGATCGAGACGCGTCCCGTGCGGGCGCTCGAGCCGGCCACGGTCATCGAGGTCATCGACGTGCCGTCCGACCGCGCGGCCTGAGCCGATGGCCGGCGAGGGCACGGGCACGTGGGCGCAGATGATCGCCCCCGGGCACCGCGGCGCGGTCGCGGTGCTCGCGGGCGGCACGTTGATGTTCGCCATCGACACCTACGTCACGGCCAGCCTGTTGCCCTCGGCGGTCGCCGAGATCGGCGGTGAGGCGTTCTACGCCTGGCCGACCACGCTCTTCCTGCTCGCCGCCGTGGTGGCGTCGTCGCTGACCAGCCGGGTGCTGGCGTCGGTCGCGCCGGCGCGGGCCTACCTCGTGGCGCTCACCGTGTTCGCCCTCGGCGCCCTCATCGACGCCGTCGCCCCGTCGATGGCCGTGCTCCTGCTCGGGCGGGTCGTCCAGGGCGCCGGCGGGGGCCTGCTCGCGGGCATGGGCTACGCGCTCATCCGCATCGCCCTGCCCCGCACGCTGTGGACCCGCGGCAGCGCGGTGATCGCCGCCATGTGGGGCGTCGCGCTCGTCGTCGGCCCCGGCCTGGGCGGGCTGCTCGCCGGCGCGGGGCAGTGGCGCTGGGCGTTCGGTGCGCTCGTCGTCGGGAGCCTGCTCATCGGGGGCCTCGTGCCCGCCGCCCTGCACCGCGCCCGGGCCCGCACCGCGCCCGGCCCGTTCCCGCTCGGTTCGGTGCTGCTCGTGGGCGCGGCGGCCGCGGTGCTCAGCGTCGCCGGGCTCGCGGGCGAGGCGCTCGTCGCGGGCCTCGGCCTGCTCGTCGCCGTGCTGCTGCTCGTCGGTTTCGTGGTGCACGAGCGCCGCACCTCCGCCGCCGTCCTCCCGCGCGCCGTGTTCCGCCGGGGCTCGCCGCTGCGCTGGATCTACGCGCTGAGCGCCGTGCTCGTCGGCGTCTCCGCCCTCGAGGCGTTCGTGCCGCTGATCGGGCAGCGCGTCGCGGGGC
>CADCTH010000540.1 GCA_902805495.1 uncultured Actinomycetospora sp. | reverse complement strand
TGTTCAAGCAGTTCCCGACCAAGGCCGAGCTGTTCAGCGCCATGGTGACCACGTCGTGGGCCACCGAGGACGAGCAGGCCCCTCCCGTGCCCGGGGACCCCCTGGCCGCTCTGTCGACGCTCGGCACCCGGTACGCGGACCTGTTGACCCGCCCCGGCATGGCCGACCTGTTCCGCATCGTCATCGCCGAGCTCCCGCGCTTCCCCGAACTCGGGCGCACGCACTTCGACCTGGGCAAGATGCCGTTCTTCGACTCGGTGCGCGACCACCTGCTCGCCGAGCAGCACGCCGGCACCCTGCAGTTCGAGGACGCCGATCTCGTGACCACCCAGTTCCTCGGCATGATCGCCAACTACGTCCTCTGGCCCCGGATGCTGCTGCTCGACTGGGACCCGGACGCGGCGAGCGTGGCGCGTGCGGTGGAGGAGGCCGCGCTGACCGTGCACGCACGGCACGCGGTGCCTCCTGTCGGGGCTGGGAGCGGGCGACGGGACGGGCCAGGTCGATGATCGAGACACGCCCGAGTCCCGGGACCAGGTCTCAGTGGTACGGCTTGTGCGGGATGGCGGCGTCGTTGGTCTGCTGCTCGACGTCGACCCAGATCGCGCCGTCCTCGATCTTGCAGGCGTAGGTCGGGATCGGGTGGACGGCCGGGACGCCCGTGGGGATCCCGGTGCGCAGGTCGAAGCGGGAGTTGTGCGCCGGGCAGATGAGGGTGTCGTCCTCCTGGAGATAGCCCTCGTTGAGCGGCTGCTGCTGGTGGGTGCAGGTGTTGTGCACGGCCACCGCCTCGTCCTCGTAGAGCCGGACGACGCAGATGGGCTGACCGCCCAGCGGGCAGAGCATCATGTCGCCCTCGTCGAGCTGGTCGACGTCGGCGACCGCTTCCCAGGCCATGGTGGTTCCTCTCAGTTCGACGAGCGTCGCGCCCGGGGTGCCGAGCCGCGGACCTCGATCCAGCCGTTGCGCACGCGTGCCGGGAGCACGGGCTGGGGGTGGTGGGCCGGTCCGCGCACGATGTGGCCGTCGCGCAGGTCGAACACCGAGAAGTGCAGCGGGCAGACGACGGTGCAGTCGGTCACCTCGCCGCGGTGCAGCAGCGCGCCCGCGTGGCTGCACACGTCGTCGATCGCGTGCACCTCGCCGTCGGCGCGGTGCAGCAGCACCCGCCGGCCCTCGACCTCGACCCCGGTGGTCGCGCCGACGGGCAGGTCGTCGTCGGCCACCGCGCGGACCCAGCGCTGGGGGCCGGTGTGCGTCGCCACGCGGTTGACCATCAGCGCGCGGCCCTGCACGAGGTGCCCGCCGATGTAGGCGGCGGCGACCGTGACGGTGAGGCTGGCCGCGCCGAGCGCCCGGCCGGTCGGCCGGTGGCCGCTGAGGCGGGCGGCCAGGGAGGCGCCCTGCAGGACGGTGCCCGCCGCGTTGAGCAGACCGTGGAACAGCCCGGCCCGCCGGTCCTCGGCGTCGCTGACGCTCCAGTCGGCGACGCCGGTGGCCGCGGTGGCGGCGGCGGCCGCGAGCCCCGCCGCGCTGAGCGTCGAGGACGGGTCGAGGCGGGAGCCGGCGGGCGGCACGTCCTGCCCGGCCGCGTCGAGCAGCACCGTCGCCGACCACAGGCCGATCGGGAGGTCGCTGAGCGCCGGGTGCAGGGAGTGCCCGACCCAGCGCCCGCCGTGCATCAGCTCGAGCAGCGGATTGCTGCGGAACCGGTCGTAGACCGGGTCGACCACCGCCGCGGTGCGGTCGGTGAGGTCCTTGAGCCACGGCCAGCGCACGATCCCGGCGAGCGCGCGCTGGTGCCACACCGGCGCGCCCGGATCGGTGTCCGCCATGCGCCGCCCCCAGCCGTCGTGTCGACCCGCAGGAGATCGTCGCACCCTGCTGTGACCCACACCATACTCGGAGCACGCACGACCGCGGACGTTGCGCGCGCGGCCGCCGTCAGTCGGCCGGACGCCCCAGCAACGGCCGGACCAGCGTGCGCATCGCGTCCGACGGGGACAGGCCGAGCTCGGCGCGCAGGAGCCGGCGGAAGGACTCGTACTGGGTGAGGGCCTCGGCCGCGTTGCCCTCGGCGAGGTGCACCTCGATGACCCGGCGGTGGGCGCTCTCGCGCAGCGGCTCCTGGGCCACCGCCTCGAGGCCCGCGTCCAGCGCCTCGACGAAGCGGCCGAGTCCGCAGGCCCGGGCGCTGCGGTCCTCGAGGGCGTGCAGCCGCAGCTGCCGCAGCCGCTCGCGCTCGATGAGCACCCACTCCTCGCACCAGCCGGGCAGCAGCTCCCCGCGCGGGATCGGCGCCCCGGAGGTCCTGTCGCTCTCGTCGGCCCCCTCGGTGTCGAGGTCGTATAGGTCGACGGTGGCGGTGGCGTGCAGCGCGACCGTCGTGGTGTCGGCCTCGACGAGCGCCCTGCGGTGCGCGGCGGGCACCTTCCACAGCGCGGACCGCAGGCGGGCGAGCGCCTGCCGGTCGGTGACGTCGGGCCAGAGCGTGCCCGCGAGCTGGTGGCGCCGCACCGGCCGCCGGGCCAGCGCGAGGAACGCCAGGACGCGCTCCGCGGTGGGCGTCAGCCGCAGGTCGGTGTCGCCGACGCGGCAGGCGAACCGCCCCACGAGGTAGAGCTGTGCCGCGCCGCGTGCCGGCAGGTCGAGCGTCATCGTCGCCGTTCCCGCACGGTCGCTCCGGAGGTGGACGACCGGCGTGGGGTCTCAGGAGATCGTGGCCGAGACGGACGGCGCGCTCGTGGGCTCGACGCGCGACCCGCGGCGAGGGCCGCGGTCACGAGGGGATGCCCGACGGAGATCGCCGGAAACGCCCTCCGAGGACGCGGTGGGGACGCCGTGGCGACGCGGCGGGGACGCCGTGGGGACGCCGTGGGGACGCCGTGGGGACGCCGCGAGGCACGGGCGGGGGACGGGCGCGCCCGACGGTGGGTGCACACCGGTCGTGGTGGCGGCGACGCGTCGTCGTGCGACACGCGATCGGCCCACACCGACCCAGGAGGGGACCGAGCCCGTGTTCTTCCACGTGCAGCGCCTGCAGAACGAGATCGTCCCGGACGAGCCGGACCCGGCCGCCGCCAACGCCCTGCAGGAGGGGCTGGGCGGCCAGTTCGGCGAGATGCGCACGATGATGCAGTACCTGTTCCAGAGCTTCAATTTCCGCGGCCCGACGGGCAAGCCGTTCCGTGACCTGCTCTACGGCGTGGGCACCGAGGAGATCGGCCACGTCGAGCTCATCGCCACGACGATCGCCCGTCTCGTCGACGGCTCGCCGCGCTACCAGGGCAACCCCACCGACCTCGACGAGCCGGGCGCGGGCGGCGCGACTCCGCTGTCGTTGGCGCTGTCCGGCGGCAACATCCACCACTGGCTCGTGGGCGCCCAGGGCGCGCTGCCGGTGGACGCGCAGGGCGACCCGTGGACCGGCAAGTACGTCTACGACAGCGGCAACCTGCCGCTGAACCTGCTCTACAACCTCATGCTCGAGTCGACCGGCCGCCTGCAGAAGTGCCGGCTCTACGAGATGACCGACAACAAGACGGCTCGCTCGACGATCGCCTACCTGATCGTGCGCGACCAGGCGCACGAGAACGCCTACGCCAAGGCGCTCGAGTCCCTCGGCGTCGAGTGGAACAAGCTCCTGCCGATCCCGAAGACCAGCGCCGAGAAGTACCCGGAGGTCGCGACGCTGCTGGAGCAGGGGCTGCAGAGCAAGCAGTACACGTTCAACATCGACCAGCAGAACGAGGCCGCGAAGGTCTTCAACGGTCCCTCGCCGTCGAAGGACGGCACGGAGCTCACCACCGAGCAGGCCCCCGAGGGCGTGCCGATGGAGATCGCCGTGGAGCGTCCGGAGGAGTTCGGCCCCGGGCTGGACGCCGAGCTCATGGAGCTCGTCCAGGCCACCGCCGAGATGGAGCTCGAGACCCCGCCGGGGCAGTACGGCCCGACCGGGAACTGACACGGCTCCCCGCCCGCGAGCGGTCCGGGCCCCACCCGGGGTCCGGACCGCTCGGCGCGGCTGCGCTCTCCCCTCCGCCCCGCCCCCACCGGAGACCTGATGACCGTCGCTCCACCGTCCGCGACGCCCGGCCCGGGCGCGGTCATGCTCCTGACCGTCTGGGCCGACGAGGGCGCCCTGCGGGTCCGCCTGACCGCCGCCGACGACCTCGCCGGCCCGACCCGCCCGGTCGGCGTCGCCGCCGACGTCGACGGGGCCTGTGACCTCGTGCGGACCTGGTTGGAGGGGGTCACGGCGGGGCGGGAACCGAGCCCCGGTCCGAGCCTGGAGCTGGGCCCGGAGCCGGGGTGACGCCCGACGCAGCATCGGGCGCCCGGCAGGATGGGTACGCAGAGTGCATGACCGGCATGCCGGAGGAGGCGACGATGCAGACCGACGAGACGCGCACGCCCGACGCCGAGGAGGGGTCCGGCGACGTGGCCACCGTCCCCGAGCTGGTGGGACTGCCCGCCGCGGAGGCGCACGACAAGGCCCTGGAAGCCGGAGTGCTGGCGGTGGGCCGCAACGCCGTGCACACGGGCGCCGGGCGCGGCCACGTGAACGACCAGGAGCCGCCTGCCGGTGAGCAGCGCGAGCGGGGGACCGAGGTCGGCATCTGGATCGCCGGCGGCGCCGCCCGCACGCCCACCGGGCCCGACCCCGACGACGGCCCCGACGGCTCGGGAGGGGGCGGCGGCGTCCGCCCGGAGCCCAGCCCCGTGGGGCCCGCCGGCGGCGGCCTCAACGGCTGACGCGGGGCTCGCGCTGGACGCCGACGAGGTCGTCGACGGGATCGCCGGGCTGGTCGGGGAGGGCCCCGACGGCGCCGACGGCCGGGTGCCCGGGGCGATCGTCGGCGTCCGGCACCGCGGCACGACGTCACTGGCCGCCCGGGGCGCCACCGCGCCCGACGGTGGCGAGCCGCTGCGGCCCGACGCCGTGGTGCGGATCAGCTCGAACACGAAACCGCTGGTCGCGGCGTGCGCGCTGCGGCTCGTCGCCGACGGCGTGACCGCGCTCGGCGAGCCCGTCGACGGCCCGCTGCCCGAGCTCGCCGACCGCCGCGTGCTGCGGCGGCTCGACGCCGACCCCGACGACCCCGGGGCCACCGTGCCCGCGCAGCGTCCCGTCACGGTCGAGGACCTGCTGACGATGCGCCTGGGCTTCGGCTTCGTCGTCGAGGGCCCGTGCCCGACGCTCGAGCGCGCGGCGGCCCTGGGTCTCGGGTTCGGCCCGCCCGACCCGCACGGCCCGCCGCCGCCCGACGAGTGGCTCGCGCGGCTGGGGTCCCTGCCGCTGCTCGACCAGCCCGGGAGCGCCTGGCGCTACGAGCTCTCGTCCGCGGTGCTCGGGGTGCTGGTCGCGCGCGCCGCGGGGCGGCCGCTCGGTGACGTCCTCGCCGACGGGGTGCTCCGGCCGCTCGGCATGCGCGACACCGGCTTCGCCGTCGCTGACCCGACCCGTCTCGTGCCGTCGTTCGTGCGCGGTGAGGACGGGCGCCTCGTCCCCTTCGACGGCGTCGCCGACAGCCGCTGGCTGACGCCGCCGGCGTTCCCCGACGGCCGCGGCGGCCTGGTCGGCAGCGCCGAGGACCTGCTGCGCTTCGCCGGGGCGCTGCTCGACGGCGGTGGCGGGGTGCTCGACGCCGAGGCGGTCGCGGCGATGACCACCGATCGGCTCACCCCGACCCAGCGCGCCGCCCCGGCGGCCGCCGCCTTCCTCGACGGCGGCGGGTGGGGTCACGGGGTCGGCGTCGTCGGGACCGCGGTCGGGCGCCGCTACGGCTGGGCCGGCGGCCTGGGCACGCTCTGGTAATCGTGGCCCGACCACGACCTCGCGGCCGTGCTCGTCACCCAGGTGCTGCCGCCGTCGGGGCCGGTGTTCGCGGCCTTCACCCGCACGATCGAGGACGCGCTGGCCCGCTGAGGGTCGGTCAGCCCGCGCCGGCCATCGCCGGGAGCGGGTTGCGCCACGGCACCGGGTCGGGACGCGCCGGGCGCCAGCCCCACGGCCCCGTGCCACGACGCGTCGCCGGGATCGGTGCGCCGTCGCCGCCGTCGCGGGGGAC
>CADCTH010000539.1 GCA_902805495.1 uncultured Actinomycetospora sp. | reverse complement strand
GGGGGGGTGCCCGGCGACGCGCACGTCCCCTCCGCGCTCGCCGGGACGCGCTACGCCGTGGTCGCCCCCGGCGCGAGCTGCCCGTCGCGGCGCTGGCCCGCCGACCGGTTCGCGGCCGTCGTCCGCGACCTCGCGGCCGACGGGCTGACCGTCGCGGTCACGGGCACGCCGAAGGAGGCCGAGCTCGTCGCGACGGTCGCGGGCGACGCCGGGCTGCCGGTCACCGGGCTCGGCCTCGGCGACCTCGCCGCGGTGCTCGCGGGCGCCGAGGTGGTCGTCGCCAACAACTCCGGCGGCGTGCACCTCGCCGACGCCGTCGGCGCGCCGGTCGTCGAGCTGTTCGCGGGCACCGAGACCGTCGGGCAGTACGCGCCGCGCTCCACCCGCGCCGAGGTGCTCACCGTCGGAGTGGCGTGCGCGCCGTGCCGCCAGCTCGTGTGCCCGTTCGACCAGGAGTGCCTGGCGATCGCGCCCGGCGAGGTCGTCGACGCCGCGCGGCGGGTGCGCGCGGTGCCGGTGGGGTGATGGTCGAGCACACCGACGACGGGCGGTACATCGTCGTCCAGGGACGCCGGTGGCGGGCCACCGATCCGGCGATCCCGGAGGACGACGCGGCGGTCCTGCGGCGCTGGCTGATGGCCGCCCGCCGCGATGTGGGGACCGCGACCCGCGCGGGCGACACCGAGGGTGAATCGGCGGCGCGTGCGCGGGTACAGGCGGCCAAGACCGCCCTGGGCGAGCGAGGCCCCGCGTGGTGGGAGCAGACCGACGACCAGCGCCGCGCGCGCTGGACCGAGGGCCTGCACCGCGCCGCGCAGGAGGGCTTCGGCTCCGCTCCTCCAGCACCGGACGTCGAAGGAGACCGATCGTGACCACCCCGCCCGTGCAGCAGGACGAGAACCCCGACGACCCGAACCCGGCGCGCTCGAGCCAGACGCTGGCGGCGTTCAGCGGCCAGGTGCAGCGCCGCCTCGGGCTCGAGAACGCGTCGGAGGCCGAGGTGCTGGTGCGCAGCACGCTCAACGAGTTCGGCAAGACGGTGAGCAGTGGCCTGGCGCAGGAGCTCACGATCGCCCTGCCCCCGGAGCTGTCCGCCGAGCTGCGCGCCCAGCGCCCGAAGGACGACGCCGCCCGCGCGGTGAGCAAGGAGGCGTTCGTCGACGCGGTCAGCGGCCACGTCGCGTCGGTCGACGCCGAGGAGGTCGAGCGCCAGGTCGAGCAGGTCCTGCGGCTGCTGCGCGAGTGGCTGCCCGAGGACCAGGTCGACCGCACCCTCGAGCAGCTCCCGGGCGACCTCGTCGCCCTCATGCGCTGAGCACACCCGGGTGACGGATCCCGCGCTGAGCGCGGGATCCGTCACCGGAGCCGGCTCACGGCAGCGGCGACCAGTGCACGACCTTCGTCGTGGTCATCTCGTCGAGGAGCTCCGGGCCGTAGCCGAAGCCCGACCCCGAGCGTCCGCGCGGCTCGGCCGCCCCGCCCGGCGCGCCCCCGAACACCGCGTTGATCTTCACGGTGCCGACGGGCAGTTCGCGCCACGCCTGCTGGGCGTTCGCCATGCGGCCGGTCATCACGGTGGCGGCGAGACCGTGCGGGTCGTCGATCGCCTCGGCCAGGCCCTGCGCGAAGTCCTCGACCACGCGCACCGGGGCGACCGGGCCGAACGTCTCCTCGCGCAGGATCGGCATCGCCGGCGTGAGCCCGGAGAGCACGGTCGCCGGGTAGAACGCGCCCTCGCCCTCGGGGAGGTAGCCGCCGGCGTGGACGCGGGCGCCGTCGGCGATCGCCGCGGCGACGTGGCCGTGGACGTGCTCGCGGTGGCGGCGGTCGACCAGCGGGCCCAGCGCCTTCTCCCCCGGCCCCGGCCGGTACACCCAGCGCGCGGCCTCCTCGGCCAGCGCGTCGAGGAACGGCTCGGCGATGCCGGCCGCGACGTAGATGCGCTCGACCGACACGCACACCTGGCCGCCGTTGGCGTACGAGCCGAGCGCTGCCTGCTCCGCGGCCCAGCGCGGGTCGACGTCGTCGTCGATCACGAGCGGGTCGTTGCCGCCGTTCTCGAGCAGGACGTGCGCCCCCGTGCCGGCGGCGGCCTGGGCGATCGCGCGCCCGGCGCCGATCGAGCCGACGTGCGCGATGAGGTCGACGTCCGCGTTGCCCGCCAGGGCCTCCCCGGTCGGGCCCGCGCCGTCGACGATCTCGAGGACGCCCGCGGGCAGGTACGACGCGATGAGCTCGGCGAAACGGCGCCCGAGGTGCGGGCAGCGCTCGCTGGGCTTGTGGACCACCGTGTTGCCGGTGACGAGCGCGGCCCCGATCAGCCCGCCGGCGACGGCGACCGGGTCGTTCCACGGGGTGATCACGGCGGCGACGCCGCGCGGCTCGGGGACCATGAGGTCGGTCGCGCCCCAGCTGCCCTGCAGCGAGCGCCCGCGGTGCACCGGGCCCAGCTCGGCGTACTGCTCGAGCGTGCCCGCCGCGGCGAGCACCCCGCCCAGGCCGTCGTCGTAGGGCCGGCCGGTCTCGGTCTCGTTGAGCCGCGCGAGCTCCTAGGCCACGGCGCGTACCGCCCCGGCGGCGTCGAGGACGAGGCCGGCGCGATCGCCGGGCGCGGTGCGGGCCAAGCCGTCGCGGGCGG
>CADCTH010000538.1 GCA_902805495.1 uncultured Actinomycetospora sp. | reverse complement strand
GGGCGCCGCCCGCGGCGTGGCCTGGGTGCCCGAGCGCGACACCGCCTCGCGGCGCTTCTGGGAGCGCGCCGGGTGGGAGCCCGACGGCACCGTGCGCGCCCTCGACGCCGGTGGGCGGCCGCTGCGCGAGATCCGGGTGGCCGGCGACCTCGACCTGGAGTTCGCCCCCGAGCCCACGCTGGGCGACCTGGACCTCCCGCTGCTGTCCTGACGCGAGCGGGGGGATTTCCACGGGTTGGACGCCAGCGTGGCCCCCACGCTAGCTAATCGAGCTCGAGGAGGGCGTCGAGGCCGACGGTCACGCCGGGGTGGTCGGCGACGTGGCGCACCGCGAGCAGGACCCCGGGCATGAACGAGCTGCGGTGCAGGGAGTCGTGGCGGATCGTGAGCGTCTCGCCCTCCGAGCCCAGGAGCACCTCCTGGTGCGCCACGAGCCCGGCCATCCGCACCGCGTGCACCGGCACGCCGTCGACCCGGGCGCCGCGGGCGCCGTCGGGGTCGTCGGTGGTGGCGTCCGGCCCCGGACCCAGGCCCGCGTCGGCGCGGGCCGCGGCGACCAGCTGCGCGGTGCGCGTCGCCGTGCCCGACGGGGCGTCGAGTTTGCGGGGGTGGTGCAGCTCGACGATCTCGACGGAGTCGTAGAACCGCGCGGCCTGCGCGGCGAAGCGCATCATCAGCACCGCGCCGATCCCGAAGTTCGGGACGACCAGCACGGCCTGGCCCGGCGCCAGGCGCCCGCGGACCTCGTCGAGGAGGTCCTCCCCCACGCCGCTGGTGCCGACCACGACGTGGAGGCCGGCGTCGACGCACCAGCGCAGGTTGTCGGCGACGGCCGAGGGGTGGGTGAAGTCGACGACGACGTCCGCGGCGCGCAGGGCGTCGCGGTCGTCGCCGACGTCCACCCGGGCGACGAGCTCGAGGCCGTCCGCGGCCTCGACCGCGGCGCAGGCCTCGGAGCCCATGCGGCCCTGGGCGCCGAGCACGCCGACCTTGACCGTCGAGCTCACTCCACCATCTCCCGCACCTCGCCCGGCAGCTCGTCGGGGTCACCGTAGGGACCGACGACGGCGGCCGCGCGCGGCCCCGCGAGCAGCTCCGACGCCAGCGCGGCCACGTCCTGCGCGCCGACGCCGTCGATGCGCTCCAGCGTGCCCGCGAGGTCGACGGCCTGCTCGAGGCCGCCGTGGTCGAGCTCGCGGCGACCCAGGCGGGTCATCCGGGACGAGGTCTCCTCGAGCCCCAGCACCAGCTCGCCGCGCAGCTGTCCGCGGGCGCGGGCCAGCTCGGCGTCGGTGATGCCGTGGGCGGCGAGGTCGCCGAGCTCGTCGCGCAGCACCGCGGCCGCGGCGCCGAGGCGCTCGGGCGCGCAGCCGACGTACACCGCCAGCGTGCCCGCGTCGGTGTAGCCGGTGGTCGACGAGTACACGGAGTACGCCAGCCCCCGCTGCTCGCGGACCTGCTGGAACAGCCGCGAGCTCATGCCGCCGCCCAGCACGGTCGAGAGCACCTGCAGCGCCGCCCAGCGGGGGTCGGCGCGGCGCAGCGACGGCACGCCGAGCATGAGGTGGGCCTGCTCGGTGTCCTCGTCGCGCACTGCGAGGCGGTCGGCCGGCACCGCCGGGACCTCGCCCGCGATCCGGTGCCAGGGCTCCGGGGCGCCCGACACCCGCGACCCGTAGGCCGCCGACACCGCGTCGAGCACCTCGGCGTGCGCCACGTTGCCCGCCACGGCCAGCACCGAGCGCGACGGGACGTAGTGGCGGTCGTGGAAGTCCGCGAGCCGGTCGCGGGTCATGCCCACCACCGACTCCTCGGTGCCGATCACCGGCAGGCCGAGCGGGTGCGCGCCGAACAGCAGCGCGTCGAAGTCGTCGGCCAGCAGGTCCTCGGGGTCCTCGTCGCGCCCGGCGATCTCCGAGAGCACCACGTCGCGCTCGAGCTCGACGTCCGCCGCGGCCATGACCGCGTCGAGGACGACGTCGCCGAGCACGTCGACCGCGAGCGGCATGTCGCGGTCGAGCACGTGGGCGTAGAAGCAGGTGTGCTCCTTGCCCGTGAACGCGTTGAGGTCGCCGCCGACGGCGTCGATCTCCTCGGCGATCTCGCGGGCCGAGCGCCGCCGCGTGCCCTTGAACAGCAGGTGCTCGAGGAAGTGCGCGGCGCCGTGCGTGCCCGCGCCGACGCCGGGCTCGTCCCGCGAGCCGACCTCGACCCAGAGCCCGACCGACGCCGAGCGGGCGCCGGCGACGTGCTCGGTGATCACCCGGAGGCCCCCGGGCAGCACGGTGCGTGCCACGCCGGGGGCCGGGTGCTCGGTGGCTCCCGTCAGGGAGGCGTCGAGAGCCGTCACTCCTGCGACGCGCCCCCGATGGCGCCGGTGACGGCACCGCTGGTGGCGGGCGTCGACGCGGCCCCGTCGGCCCCGCCGGCCGGGGCGTCCGCCGCCGCACCGCTGTCACCGTTGGAGGCCGCCGCGGCGTCCTCCTCCTTGACCGGGATCAGGCTGATCTTGCCGCGGTTGTCGATGTCGGTGATCTCGACCCGCATCTTGTCGCCGACGTTGGCGACGTCCTCGACCTTGCCGATGCGCTTCCCGCCGCCGAGCTTCGAGATGTGCACCAGGCCGTCGCGGCCGGGCAGCAGCGAGACGAACGCCCCGAACGCGGCGGTCTTGACCACCGTGCCCAGGAACCGCTCGCCGATCTTCGGCAGCTGCGGGTTGGCGATGGCGTTGATCCGGTCGATCGCCGCCTGGGCGCTCGGCCCGTCGGCCGCACCGACGTAGATCGTGCCGTCGTCCTCGATGGAGATGTCGGCGCCGGTCTCCTCGGTGATCGAGTTGATCATCTTGCCCTTCGGGCCGATGACCTCGCCGATCTTGTCGACCGGGACCTTCACCGTGGTGATGCGCGGGGCGAACTCGCTCATCTCGTCCGGGGCGTCGATGGCCTCGGCCATGACGTCGAGGATCGCGAGGCGGGCGCCCTTGGCCTGGGTGAGCGCCTTGCCCAGCACCTCCGACGGGATGCCGTCGAGCTTGGTGTCGAGCTGGATGGCGGTGATGAACTCCTTGGTCCCGGCGACCTTGAAGTCCATGTCACCGAACGCGTCCTCGGCGCCGAGGATGTCGGTCAGCGCCGCGTAGCG
>CADCTH010000537.1 GCA_902805495.1 uncultured Actinomycetospora sp. | reverse complement strand
TGATCCGGTCCACGTCGGCGTCGTTGCCCGTGATGGTCTTCTCGTTCTCGTAGAACTTCGTCGGGCCCTTGCCGAGACGGTTCTTGGAGTACGAGTCCTGGGTGACGTCGGTGAACTTCTCCGGGATGCCCACGTCGCGCAGCAGGCGGATGGAGGCGGCGAGCGCGGCCTCGGAGGCCTGGACGTCGGTCATGTGGGTGGTGTCCACGCCCATCGCCTGCGCGATGCGGGCGAAGCGCTTGTAGGCCACCGGCATGTTGAACGCCCACACGCGCGGCAGCGCGATGGCGTTGTTCAGGCCGTGGTGGGTGTCGTAGAACGCCGAGACCGCGTGCGAGATCGAGTGGATGATCCCGAGGCCACCGGAGTTGAAGGCCTGTGCGGCGATGTACTGGGCGTACATCATGCCCTGGCGGCCGGGGAGGTCCTGGCCGTTCCAGACCGCCTCGCGCAGGTGGTTGTTCGTGAGCTCGATGGCGTGCAGGGCGTTGCCCAGCGACGGCTCGAAGTTCAGGCGGGAGACGTAGGGCTCGGAGGCGTGCGCGAGCACGTCGAAGCCGCACTGCGCGGTGAAGTCGACCGGGCAGTCGTAGTAGAGCACCGGGTCGTCGATCGCCAGGCTGGTCACCGAGGCGTCGTCGAACGCGACGTACTTGTGCGGGTGGTCCGGGTCGGTCGTCGTGTCGGTGATGACGTACGCCCACGAGGTCTCGGAGCCGGTGCCGGCCGTCGTCGAGACCGCGATGTGCGGCGGGTTCTTGGGGTTCTCGGACTGGTTGAAGCCCTCGAACTCGTTGACGTTGCGGCCGTCGTGCGCGACCGAGACGCGGGCGCCCTTGCAGGCGTCGTGCGAGGAGCCGCCGCCGATGGAGACGAAGCTGTAGCAGGAGTTCTCCTGGTACATCTTCACCGAGTCCATGACGTTGTAGTCCTTGGGGTTGGACTCGACCTGGTCGTAGATGACCGTCTCGATCCCGTGCCACTTCATGGACTCGGAGATCTTGTGGACGATGTCCGTGCCGCGCAGGCCCGACGTCATGATCAGGGTCTTCTTGAAGCCCATCTTGAGGGCTTCGGGGCCGATCAGCTCGTGCGAACCCGGACCCATGAGCGCCCGGGGGAACGGGTGGAACTCCTTGATCGGGAACGGCTTGAGCAGCTCGTCTACCTGCATCGGGATCCTCTCGTCGGCTCAGGTCGCCAGCGACGCCGACGAGGCCGACGCTGGCGGGATCCGGCGCGACGCTAGGCGTGGCGCCCGTCACGGCAGAAGGGCCCGACGGTGATCCCGACCACGGCGACGGCACCCGCCCTGCACCTTCGGGCAGGTCGTTCGCCTGCCCATCGTGCCGCGTTGTGCAGGTCTGGCTGTTGCCAGTTCATCGCTGTCATCGGCAAGGGTGGAAGGGGTCGGCGCGGGGAACCTGCGGCGGGTGGCGGGCGAGCTGGCGGGACGGACGGCGCTCGTGACGGGCGCGAGCCGCGGGCTCGGCCGGGTGATCGCGGCGGACCTGGCGGCCGCGGGCGCGGACGTGGTCGGGATGGCGCGCGACCCCGCGGCGCTGGAGGCGGCGGTGGGGTCGTTCGGGGGTCCGGGGTCCCATTCGGCCCTGCCCCACGACCTGGCGGATGTCGACGGGATCGCCGCGCGCGTCGAGGGCCTCGAGGTGGACGTGCTGGTCAACGCCGCGGCGGTGATGAGTGCGCGGCGCTCGAAGACCCTCGACACCTCGCTGGACGAGTGGCGCGACGTGCGCGCGGTCGACCTCGACGCGCCCTTCGCGCTCGTCTCCGCGCTGGTGCCCGGGATGGCGCGGCGGCGGTGGGGGCGCGTGGTCAACCTCAGCGCCTGCCTCGGGCGCATGTCCGGGCCGGGCACCGCCGGCGGGCTCGCGCCCTACCGCGTCGCGAAGGCGGGGCTCAACGCGATGACCCGCAACCTCGCGCACGAGCTCGCGCTGGGCCGGCGCGGTGTCCTCGTCGACGCGGTGTGCCCGGGCCACTGCCGCACCGACATGGGCGGCCCCGACGCGCCCCGCTCGGTCGAGGAGGGCGCGGACACGGCGCTGTGGCTCGCCGCCCGCGGGTCCACGCTCGCCGACCCCGTGCCCACCGGGCGGCTGTGGGAGGACCGGGTCGAGGTGCCGTGGTGAGGGCCGCGGCCGCGTGATCGCCGTCCTGGTGACGAACACCCGCAGATCTGCGGGGTTACGTCACCGGGATCGTGATCATGGCGCGGTCGGCCGGCCGAGACTCGGTTCTCGGTGACGAATCCCGCGCTCAGCGCGGTTCTCGTCACCGAAGTCGGGGGCCGGGTCGCGGAGATCCGCGATCGTGGAGCGTCGGGCCCGCTGAGCGGAGCGTTCGCTCCACGAACGCGGACCTCCGACGCCGTCAGCCCAGGTGTGCGCGCTCTCCCGGGCCAGCCGTCACGAGGGCGGAGCCCACAGCGCCGCGCGGGCGAGGTCCAGGGCGCGCTCGGGGGAGACGCCGAGCGCGGTGACCCGGCGGGCGTACTCGGCGGCGAGCTCGCGGGCCGGGTCGCTCGCGGCGTCGGCGCCGACGACGAACGTGCCCAGGCGCCCGCGGGTCTCGACGACGCCGGCGGCCTCGCGCTCGCGGGCGGCGTGGGCGACGGCGCCGGGCGCGACGTTCAGGTCGCCGGCGAGGCGGCGCACCGCGGGCAGGCGGGTGTGCGGTGCGAGCTCGCCGGAGCGGGCGAGCGCGGTGATCCGCGAGCGCAGCTGCTCGTAGGGCGGGTCGGTGGACGCCGGGTCGAGGTCGATCAGCTCGCTCACGAGAACCCCCGCGCCAGCGCGTCGAACGCCTCGTCCACCAGCGCGCCGAGGGCGTCGGCGTCGGCCTCCGGACGCGCGTGCCAGGCGCTGAACACCGCGCGCATCGCCGCCACCACGGCCCGACCGAACACCTGCGCGCGCAGCGACGCCGCGTCGACGTCCCAGCGGCGGGCGGCGTCGACGGCGAGCGCGGACTCCCAGCCGCGGTAGCGCACCGTGGCGCGCGCGGCGAGCTCGGGCACGTCCTCGATCAGCCCCAGGCGCCGGCGCAGCGCGGGGAGCTCGGCGTCGGCGTAGCGGTTGACCGACAGGAACGCGGCGCGCGCCGCGGCCACCGGGTCGTTGCCGGGCTGCTCGCCCAGCGCGTGCACGAGCCCGGCCAGCCCCTCGTCGAGCTCGCCGAGCACCACGTCGAGCTTGGTGGGGAAGTACCGGAAGAACGTGCGCCGCCCGACCCCGCCGGCCGACGCGAGCTCGTCGACCGTGGTCTCGTCGAAGCCCTGGGCCGCGAACAGCTCGAGCGCGACGTGCTCGAGGCGCTGGGCCACGGGCACCCGGCGCGCACTCCTGGTCACCACACCAGCATCCCCTACCAACTCGCGTCCAAGGTCACCCCCGCCGAACGGACGGGCGGGTCCCACCCGGTGAGCGTCTGGCGGGTGGCACCGAGTGCCGCTTAGCGTCTCCAGCGCCCGAGGCACCGCTGGTGAGGAGGACGCGTGATGGACGAGAACGAGGAGCTGGTCGAGGAGACCCTCGTCGAGGAGGTCTCGATCGACGGCATGTGCGGCGTCTACTGATGTCGACGACGGCGGCGGGGGCCGGCCCGCAGGCGACCCCCGCCGGCGTCGGCGGCTTCGACGCGGACGGGCCCTACCGGATCTCCGGTTCGGTCTCCGTGCGCCCGGAGTCGTTCGGCGCCCTCGTCTACGACTTCCACACCCGGCGGCTGTCGTTCCTCAAGACCCGGATGCTCGTCCGGGTCGTCGAGTCGCTCGCCGACCACCGCGACGTCCACGGCGCGCTCGAGGCCGCCGAGGTCCCCGCACACCAGCGGGAGCAGTACCTGAAGGCCCTGGCCGGGCTCGCGCGGGCGGGCACCATCAAGCCCCGGGAGGACGCGCCGTGAAGCTCGTCGACCACTTCGTCGAAGGCCTGACCTCCCCGATCTGCCTGACCTGGGAGCTCACCTACGCCTGCAACCTGTCCTGCGTGCACTGCCTGTCCAGCTCCGGGCGGCGTGACCCGGACGAGCTCTCGACCGACGAGGCCAAGGCCGTCATCGACGAGCTCCAGCGCATGCAGGTCTTCTACGTCAACATCGGCGGCGGCGAGCCGACGGTGCGCAGCGACTTCTGGGAGCTGCTGGACTACGCGATCGCCCACGACGTCGGGGTCAAGTTCTCGACCAACGGCGTCAAGCTGGACGAGGCCCGGGCAGCGCAGCTGGCGGCGACCGACTACGTCGACGTCCAGATCTCCCTCGACGGCGCGACGGCCGAGGTCAACGACCACGTCCGCGGGCCCGGCTCCTACGCCACGGCGATCCGGGCGATGGAGAACCTGTACGAGGCCGGGTTCGGCCAGTTCAAGATCAGCGTGGTGGTGACCCGTCACAACGTCGACCAGCTCGACGACTTCAAGGCGATCGCCGACCGCTACGGCGCCCAGCTGCGCATCACCCGCTTCCGCCCGTCCGGCCGCGGCGCCGACTCGTGGGACGAGCTGCACCCGACCCGCGAGCAGCAGCGCCAGCTCTACGACTGGCTCGTCGCGCGCGGCGAGGACGTCCTGACCGGCGACTCGTTCTTCCACCTCTCCGCGTTCGGCGAGGAGCTGCCCGGGCTCAACCTGTGCGGCGCCGGGCGCGTGGTGTGCCTGATCGACCCGGTCGGCGACGTCTACGCCTGCCCGTTCGCCATCCACGAGCAGTTCCTGGCCGGTAACGTCCGGTCCGAGGGCGGGTTCAGGACGGTGTGGCAGGAGTCGGAGCTGTTCGCCGAGCTGCGCGGGCCGCAGTCGGGCGGGGCGTGCACGAAGTGCTCGCACTACGACGCCTGCCAGGGCGGCTGCATGGCGGCCAAGTTCTTCACCGGCCTGCCGCTCGACGGGCCCGACCCGGAGTGCGTGCTCGGCAACGGCGAGCGCGAGCTGGCGAAGCTGGAGATGGCTGGTGCTCTCGAACCCGGCGTCATCCCCAAGCCGTCGCTGGACCACTCGCACCGCACGGCACCGCGGGAGGGCGGGCCGGTACCGCTCACGCTCTCGGTGCGCCGACCGGACCGGGCGTGCGACTCCGACCCCCTCGCCGGCGAGGGCACCCGCCTGCCCGCCGGCATCCGGGTGGGCTGAACGGCCCGCAGAGCAGCGGTCGCGACCGCGGTGTTCGCCCGCGCGTGACCGTCGGGCCGACCCGGGTGCCCCCCGCCCGGGTCGGCCCACCCCAGCGGCGTACGCAGTTCCCGCCGTCGTGGTCCCCCTGTCCCGCCGGGCGCGCGACGCTCGGCGCATGCCCACGATCACGGCCAACAGCACGACGCTCCACTACGAACGGCGCGGCACCGGGCCACCGCTGCTGTTCATCTCCGGCGGCCCCGGTGACGCCGGGTTCTGGCCCGAGGCCGCGGACGCGCTGGCGGACGAGTACACCGTGGTGAGCTACGACCGACGCGCGACCTCGCGCAGCCCCCGCCCCGAGAACTGGACGGCGACGTCGGTCGAGGAACAGGCCGACGACGCCGCCGCGCTGCTCGAGGCGCTCGACCTCGCCCCGGCCGTGGTCCACGGCCACAGCGCGGGCGGGATCATCCTGACGAGCCTCGCGCTCCGCCGGCCGGACGTGCTGCGCGGCGCGATCTTCCACGAACCGGCGTACGTGGTCACCCCGGGCGGGCAGGAGACCTTCGCCGGACTCCAGCAGCGCCTCGGCGAGGCGATGGCGGAGGGCGGGCCTGCCCACGGCATGGAGGTCTTCCTGCGCTGGGCCGACGGCGACGAGGCCTTCGAGTCCCTCGACCCCGCCTTCCGCGACCGCATGCTCGGCGACGCCGAGGTCCTCGGTCTCGAGATGGGGCCGTTGCTGAGCCACATGCCCACGCCCGAGCAGCTCGCGGCGATCGAGGTGCCGTGCGCCGTCGTCGCGGGGGCCGACAACCGGGATTCCGGGGCGACCCACCACTGGGCGTACGAGGCGTCGCAGTGGATGGCCGAGAGCCTGGGCGCCCCGCTCGTGGAGACCCCGGGCGCCCACGGATCGATGCTCACGCACCCGCAGGCCTTCGTGTCGACCCTGCGGCCGATCCTGAACCGGCTCGCCACCTCGTCGCGCGTCGAGGCCTGACCCGATCCGTTCAACCGGTCCCGCCCGTTGCCGAGGGTGGTCGGGCCATCCGTACCCACTTCCGATCCGATCTCGCGGCCGGCGCGTTGGACCATGCATGACCGCGTCATCACCCTCCGCACCGGAGCCGCTGGCCGCCCTCCCGTTGCTGGCGGAGGCGGGCGTGAGCGTCTACTGGGTGCCGCTCGACGGCCGCACCGCCTGGACCGCCGACGCGGACACCCGGCAAGTCTGGATCTCCCGGGCGATCCCCGGCCACGCCCTGTTGCGCTACCTCGTCGAGGCGCTGCAGTTCGTCGACGAGGCCTCGGCGGCTCCGGACGAGCCCGGCGAGCCGGTGCTGCGGCTGGTCCACGCCGCGGAGCGGGTCGAGAGCCGGTCCCGCCGCCGCCCGCCGGCGTTGGGCGTCGTCGACGACGGGTGACGGGCGGGTCAGTCCGACGAACTGCTCGACGACGAGCCGGAGTCGCTCGAGGACGAGGAACCCGAGTCACTCGACGACGAGCCGGAGTCGCTCGACGACGACCCGGAGTCCGACCAGCCGCCGGACCAGCCCCCGGGGTCGTGGTGCCCGTGATCGTGCGAGCCGTGGTGGTGGTGCCCGTGGTCGTGCCCGCCGTGGTCGTCCGGGGGGTGGTGGCCGAGCCACGGCTCCCAGGTCGGGTCGGGCCACGGGCTCGAGGACGGGCCGGGACCGCCCCGGGCACCGGGGTGCCCGCCGGACCCGCCGGGCCGCCCGCCGCCGCGGGGTCCGGGCCCAGCCGGGATGTACATGCCGCGTAGCGCGCCGTCGGCGACGCCGGCCATCGTCGCCCACATCCTCGAGCGGGCGTAGCGGAGGAACGCGAGGCCGACCAGGAGCGACGCCACGGCGAGGCCGAGGGCCGCGGCGACCAGCGCGCCGGTCGACGTGGTGGTGAGGACGACCGTGACGAGGGTCGCGACCGCGACGACCTCGAGGGCGAGCGCGACGACGAGGAGCAGGACGGCGTTGCGGTGCTTGGTCGCGACGCCCTGCGGCGTCCACGCGGCGGGCGGTTCCATGGTGCTCATCCTCGACACACGGCGCTCGGGGCCGACAGGGGGCAGACCCCCGTTCCCCCGCGCTCTCCACCACGCAGGGGACGTGACGGCGGTGCGCCGTCCCTAGCGTCGCGGGCACGCCGAGCGAGGGAGCCGCCGTGACCACCACCGCCGAGACCAGCACGAGCACCACCGAGCGTCTGCGAGCCACCGCCGCGGAGCTCGTCGCGGGCGGGCGCGGCATCCTCGCCGCCGACGAGAGCCCGGGAACGATGTCGCGGCGCCTCGAGGGCGTCGGCGTCGAGCCCACCGAGGAGCACCGGCGCACCTACCGCGAGCTGCTCGTCACCACCGAGGGTCTCGCCGACGGGATCACCGGCGTCATCCTCTCCGACGAGACGCTGCGCCAGCACCTCGCCGACGGCCGCCCGTTCCCCGCCGCGCTCGCCGACGCCGGGATGCACCCCGGCGTCAAGGTCGACACCGGCACCGGCACGCTGGACGGCGGCGACGAGGACGAGACGCTCACCCAGGGCCTCGACGGGCTCGCGGAGCGGGTCGCCGAGTACGTCGTGCTGGGGGCGACGTTCGCGAAGTGGCGCGCCGTGCTGCACCTCGGCGCGGGCCGCCCGTCGCCTCGCGCGCTCGAGGCCAACGCCGACGCCCTCGCGCGCTACGCCCGCGTCTGCCAGGACGGCGGGCTCGTCCCCGTCGTCGAACCGGAGATCCTCGCGGCCGGCGGGCACCGCCTCGAGCAGTGCGCCGCGGCGACCGCTCGCTCGCTGGCCACGCTCGCCCGCGCCCTGCGCGACGCCGGCGTCGACCCGGCGGGCATGGTGCTCAAGCCCAACATGGTCACCGCGGGCGAGGGCTCGCGGCAGCCGGCCGGCCCCGACGAGGTCGCGCGCGCGACCGTCGACGTCCTGCGCGCGACGATGCCGCTCGACCTCGCCGGCGTCGCCTTCCTCTCCGGCGGGCAGTCGAGCGCGGTCGCGGCCGCGAACCTCGCCGCGATCCGCGACCGCGGGGGACCCTGGCCGCTGACCTTCTCGTTCGGCCGCGCCCTCGTCTCGCCCGCGCTGGACGCCTGGCGCGGTGACCCCGCCCGGGTCGGCGCCGGCCAGGCGGCGCTGCGGGACGAGGTCGACCGCGTGGCGCCCTGACTCACGCCCGGCGCCACCCCAGGTCGGCGTCGTCGAGCAGGTGGCGCACGAGGAGCTCGGTGCTCGCGGTCGCGTCCGGGTGGGTCACGACGTGCCAGGGGCGCGACACCGGGACGCCGGGCACCGGCAGCTCGACGAGCGTCCCGTCGGCGAGCAGCCGGGCCACGCCCTCCCGGGCCACGAGCGTCACGCCCAGGCCCGCGCGCGCGGCGGCGATCGTCGCGCAGTGCGAGCCCAGGACGAGCTGCGACGGGGTGCCGGGCAGGTCCTCGAGCAGGGCGGTCAGCGTCGCGCGGATGCCCGAGCCGGCCTCGCGCAGCAGCCAGGTGGCCGACGCGGGGTCGAAGCCGTCGGCCACGTCGGGGGCGCCGACGACGGTGAGGACGTTGTCGCGCACCGCGCGCACGCGGGCCCCGACGTCGCGGGGCGGGCTGCCGGCGACGACGACGTCGACCTCGTGGTGGCGCAGCATCGGCCACACCGTGGCGCTGGGGGCGACGTCCACGCCGAGCGTGACGTCGGGGTGGCGGGCGCGGAGCGCGGCGAGCAGGGCGGGCAGCAGGTGCTCGCCGGCGGTGGTGACGGCGCCGAGGCGCACGAGCCCGCGCTCGGGGTCGGCCTCCCCGCGGGCGGCGGCTCCGGCCTCGTCGAGCAGGCCGAGGATCCGCCGGGCGTAGCCGGCGTAGCGGGTGCCGGCGGGGGTCAGGCGCACGCCGCGCCCGTCGCGCTCGAGCAGGGCGACGCCGACCTCCTCGCCGAGCGCGCGCACGGCGGCCGAGACGGTGGACTCGGTGACCACCAGCGCGCCCGCGGCCCCGCGCACCGACCCGTGGTCGGCGAGCGCGATGAACGCCCGCAGGCGCGCGGTGGTGGTCACGCGCGCCAGCCTCCTCCGTGAGTGGAATTCCCGGCTATGGCCGAGAATTCCACTCACGTACGGCGGAGCTACTCCGAGCGGTGGCCGCCGGCGAACACGCGGCTGGCGCGCAGGTCGGGGGCCTCGAGGGTCGTGAGGTCCTCGAGGCCGACCTTGCCGCCCCCGTCACCGAGGCGGCGCGCCTGGCGCATCCGCGCGCGGTCCAGGGCGTTGCGCACGCTGCGCGCGCCCGCGAACCACGCCTGCTCCCGGCGCAGCGCGAGGTACTCGTGCAGCGCCTCGTGTGCCTCGGACGAGAACCGCAGGCCCTGCTCGGCGACCATGCCCTCGGCGATCGTCACCAGCTCGGCGGCCGAGAAGTCCGGGAAGTCGACGTGGTGGGCGATCCGGCTCTGCATCCCCGGGTTGGCCTCGAAGAACGTGGCCATCCGGTCGGCGTAGCCGGCGAGGACCACGACGAGGTCGTCGCGGTGGTCCTCCATCGCCTGCAGGAGGATCTCGATCGCCTCGCCGCCGTAGTCCCGCTCGTTGCCCGGCCGGTGCAGGTAGTACGCCTCGTCGACGAACAGCACGCCGCCGCGCGCCTTGCCCACGATCTCCTTGGTCTTCGGCGCGGTGTGCCCGACGTACTCGCCGACCAGGTCGTCGCGCGTCGCCGTGACCACGTGGCCGCGGCGCAGGTACCCGAGGCCCTCGAGCAGCTCGCCGATCCGTTGCGCGACCGTCGTCTTGCCCGTGCCCGGGTTGCCGGTGAAGCACATGTGCAGCGTCGGGCGGTCGGTCGTGATGCCGAAGCGCTCGCGGACGCGGTCGACGACGAGCAGCGCCGCGAGCTCGCGCAGCCGCTCCTTGACCGGCGTCAGCCCGACCAGCTCGCGTTCGAGGGCGTCGAGGACGTCGTCGACGCCGGCCTCGCGGCGGACCTCGCCCAGGTCGACGGTGTCGTCGGCCGACAGGGCCTCCTCGTCCCGCCTCCGTGCCTCGGCCTCGGCCGCCGTCTCCCGCGAGACGGCGGCCGTGCGCCCGGAGGTCCCGAACGAGGTCCGTCCGTCAGCCCCGGCCATCGCCGTTGCTCCGGACCCCGTCGCCCGCCCCGCCGCGCCCGTAGCGCTGCCCCGACGGACGGTCGGTGGCGTACGCGTGGGTGGTGTAGGCGATCTGGCGGTCCTTGCCCTCCTGGCGCTCCAGGCGGAAGCCCGGCTCGTCGGAGGGCCGGTTGACCAGGAACGACAGCGCGACGGTCTGCCGCCCCAGCGAGGCGTCGTAGGCAACGACCCGGACGTAGTGCTCCGGATGCTCCTCGCGGCAGGCGCGGACCTCGTCGAGCAGGGCCGCGGGGTCCTGCAGGTCGAACATCGGCAGGCCCCACATCTCCCAGTAGGTGTTGCGGGGGTGCGGGTCGTCGGTGAACTCGATCGACAGCGGCCACTCGTGGGCGAGCGCGTAGTCGATCTGCAGCC
>CADCTH010000536.1 GCA_902805495.1 uncultured Actinomycetospora sp. | reverse complement strand
GCAGCACGCCGAGCTCGCGCTCCAGGACGCCGCACAGCCGGCCGTACCAGCGGATGGCGGTGGCCCGGTCGCCGCGGTCGGTCGCGGCGCGCATCAGGCCCCGGTAACCGTCCTCGTCGGTGGGGTCGGCGGCGACGAGCTGGTCCCAGCGCCCGCAGCGGCGCAGCAGCTCCCGGTGGCGCCGCCGCAGCGCCGCGCGCCGGTCCTGGGTCCACTCCTCGTAGAGCGCGCCCGGCAGCAGGTCGCCGGTCCAGAGGTCGGCCGCCGCCGCGCACCGGTCCGGGTCCGCGCCGCGCAGCGCCTCGTCGGCGGCGTGCTCGAAGGAGTCGACGTCGGTGACCACCGGGGTGCCGGGGAAGAGGGCGACCACCCCGCCGCGCAGCACGACGGCGTCCGGCGTCCCGAGGGCCCGCCGGGCGTGGTGGGCGGCCTTGCGGAGGTTCGCCGCGCCCGCCGCGGCGTCCAGGTGCGGCCACAGCGCCTCGACCACCTGGTCACGGAGGAGGCGGTGGTGTCCGCCGGCGAGCGCGAGGAGCTCGACGAGCTCGGCCGCCCGGCGGTGGGGCCAGCCGTCGAGCGCCACCTCCTCGCCCCGCCGGCGCACCCGGGCGACACCGAGCAGGTCGACCCGGACGTGCTCGTCTGCCCTCATGGTCCACCGCGTCACGAGTCGTCGCCGGGACGCCGGAATCGTCCCGTCCGGCGGTGAAGGGCGTACTCCTCCCGGCGGCACCGCACCAGGGCGCGACCATCGGCGTCACCCGTCCGGAGCAACGCACTCAGCCCTCGCCGGCGTGCTCCCGCAGCGCGTCGATGAGTCGCCGGTCGCGCTTGGTGGGACGCCCGGCTCCCCGCTCGCGCAGGGCCACGGGCGCGGGCCGCTCCTCCGGCGGCGGGGGCGGCGGCGTGTGGTCGACGTAGCAGGTCACGGCCACCGTCGCGCCGACCCGCTTCTCGATCACCTGGGTGACCTCGACGATCCGGGGGATGTCGTAGACCCGCGTCCGCACCGTGTCGCCCGGCTTCACCGTCGTCGCGGGCTTCGCCGGGGTGTCGTTGACGCGCACGTGCCCGCCCCGGCACGCCTCGGCCGCGTCGGCGCGGGTCTTGGTCAGCCGCACCGCCCACAGCCAGCGGTCGACGCGCGTGGAGTCCATCCCGTCCCAGTGTGCCGCGCCCGGCCACGGGATAACCGTCGGCACGTGGACCACGGCATCATGATGTTCCCGACCGACTACGCCATCGACCCGGCCGCGCTGGCCGAGGAGGTGGAGGACCGGGGATTCGACTCGCTCTGGTTCCCCGAGCACAGCCACATCCCGACGAGGCGGGAGTCGCCGTACCCCGGCGGCGGCGACCTGCCGCGGATGTACCTCCACACCTACGACCCCTTCGTGGCGCTCACCGCGGCGGCGGCCGCGACGACGACGCTGAAGCTGGCCACGGGCATCTGCCTGGTCATCGAGCGCGACACGATCAACACGGCCAAGGAGGTCGCGAGCCTCGACCGGCTCTCCGGCGGACGCTTCCTGTTCGGCATCGGCGGTGGCTGGAACCGCGAGGAGATGGCCGACCACGGCACGAACCCGAAGACCCGCATGCGTCTCATGGGTGAGCAGGTCAAGGCCATGAAGGAGCTGTGGACGCAGGAGGAGGCCGAGTTCCACGGCGAGTTCGTGGACTTCGACCCGAGCTGGGCCTGGCCCAAACCGCTGCAGGACCCGCACCCGCCGATCTACATCGGGGGCATGGGCCCGGGTGTCGAGGACCGCCTCCTCGACTACGGCGACGCCTGGCTGCCCCAGCGCGTCGGGCCGGACAACCTCGAGGAGTTCGCGCAGCGTGCCGACGCCCTGCAGCAACGCGCCGCCGACGCCGGGCGCGGCCGCATCCCGATGTCGCTGTTCGGCGCCGAGACCTCGCCCGAGGCCCTCGACGGCTACCGCCGCATCGGCCTCGAGCGCGCGATCTACGGTGTCAGCTCGTCCGACCGCGACACGGTGCGCAAGGAGCTGGACGAGCTGGCGAAGCTGGTCGACTGAGCGTGCCGACGCTCGACGCCGAGGACGCGCGCCGCGCGCTCGCCGCGGCGCGCGTCGCCCGGCTGGCCACGGTGTCGGGCGACGGGCAGCCGCACCTCGTGCCCGTGGTGTTCGCGGTCGAGCACGACACCGTGCTCATCGCCGTCGACGCCAAGCCCAAGCGCCACCGCGGGCTCAAGCGCCTGCGCAACATCACCGAGAACCCGGCGGTGTCGCTGCTCGTCGACCACTACGACGACGACTGGTCGGCGCTGTGGTGGGTGCGCGCCGACGGCACGGCGACGGTGACCGACGACGAGGCGGTGCTGGGGCGGGCGCGCGACACCCTCGGCGCGCGCTACCCCCAGCACCGCGAGCAGCCGCCGGAGGGTCCGGCGATCGTCGTGGAGATCCGCCGCTGGTCGGGGTGGTCGGCGAGCTAGCTATTTGCCGACGCGCAGGTGCTCGACGAACCAGTCGCGGGCGGCGGCGGAGCTGACCTCGAAGCCCGGTCCGGTGTAGGCGTCGAAGTGCCCGCCGGGCACGATCACGATCTTCTTCGGGTGCACCGCCTGCTCGTACGCCGCGGCCGCGACCTCGCCGGCGAGGAGCCGGTCGTGCGGCGTCACCAGCATGAGCACCGGCGTCGGCGAGATGAGCGACAGGAACCGCATCGGCTCGTAGCCCTGGAGGAGCTCGACCGAGCGCAGCGTCACCTCGTTGCGCCACGACGGCGCGCGGTCGCGCTGGGTGCGGGTGAACCACTCGTAGGAGTCCGGGGTCGGCAGCGCGGCCGGGGCCGCCGGGTCCTCGGTGACCACCGGCATCATCGCCGGCTGACCGCCGCGGGCACGCTCGAGGCGGTCGGCGGCGAACGCCTCCCAGGTCGGCCCCCACGCGTCGATGCGCACGAGCGACTCGAAGCCCCGGCGTCCCGACACCAGCGGCGCCTGCCCCGCGACGGCCTTCACGCGCCGGTCGATGGCGCCCACGACGTAGGCGTGGCCGCCCGAGTAGCTGGAGCCCCAGACGCCGATCCGGTCCGCGTCGACGTCCTCGCGGCCCTGGGCGTAGGTGACGGCGTGCTGGTAGTAGCGCACCTGCTCCCAGGGGTCGATCTCCTGGCGCGGCTTGCCCGGGGCGGCGTCCGACGCCCCGAAGCCGCGGTTGTCGTAGACCACGCACGCCAGCCCGGCGGCGGCGAACACCTCGGCGTAGTCGTCGAGGTGCTGCTCCTTCACCGCGGAGAACCCGTGCGCCATCACGACGCAGGGGTGACCCGTGCCGCTGTCGCCCTCCGGCGCGTAGAACCACCCGCGCAGCGTGGCGCCCTCGGCGTCGAACTCGATGTCCTCGCGCATGTCCGCGCGCTCCTGTCCTCGTCGACCGTGTCGCGACGAGCGTGCGCCGCGTCACGGCGCGGCGGTACCGCCGAGCCCCCACACGTCGATCACGGTCCGGGAACGCCGGCGCCTCAGCGCGCGGCGAGGTCGATGCGGCACTCGGGTGCGACGCCGGGCGCGACGGGCGTGACCGCGACGACCTCGAAGGCGCCGGTGAGGGCGACGCCGCCGCCGGCGGTCGCGGGCCGGGGAGCGAGGTGCTCGGGGTCCGCGCCCTCGATCACGAGGCGCGTCGCCGCCGGTCGCCCGTCGGCGCCGGGGCAGCTGTAGGTGCGCAGGACGATCGTCGCGGGGTCACCGCCCCGGATCGCGGCTTGGTCGATCTGGACGTCGAGGTCCGCCTGCCCGCCGGGCAGCGTGCCGCCGCGGAACGAATCGGGGTAGGAGGCCAGCGTCGCGACCAGCCCGCTCGCGTCGACGTCGCTGCGCACCGTCCGCTGGACCTCCTTGGCGAACAGCCCGCTCAGCGCGCCCGTGAGGGCGAGGACGAGCAGGACGACGAGCACGACCACCACCGCCGCGACGATGCCGAGGACGACTCGTGAGCGCCCCGATCGCGTGCTCTCCTGCGTCGACATGGACGTGCTCCCCCGGCTCGCGAAACGGACGTGTCAGCCGCGAGATCGGACCAGATGGACGCAGCGTTAGCGCGTCGATACCCCGAACGCGTCCTCTGTCGTCCACGACCTATGTAGGGAGCTGCACGGGCTCGAACTGGCCCGCGGCGCGGACCTCGCGAGCGGCACGCTCTACCCGATGCTCGCGCGGCTCGAGGGCGCCGGGCTCGTGGAGAGCCGCCACGAGGCGCCGGAACTCTTCCGGGGCAGCGGTCGCCCGCCGCGGCGGTACTACCGGCTCACCCGCGACGGCGTGGAGTTCGCGACGCAGGCGCTGCGCCCCCGGTACCGACCGAGGCGCCCCGTCGACTGATCACCAGCCCCGCTCGCGCCACTCCGAGAGGTGCGGGCGCTCGTTGCCGAGCGTCGTGTCGTCGCCGTGGCCGGGATAGACCCAGCAGTCGTCGTCGAGGTGGCTGAAGACCTTGTGCTCGAGGTCGTTCATCAGCGACTCGTGGTCCTCGTGGGTGGCGGTCTTGCCGTGACCCCCGGGGAACAGCGAGTCGCCCGTGAAGAGGTGACCGGCGCCCTCCGGATCGCGGTAGAGCAGCGCGATCGAGCCCGGGGTGTGCCCGACGAGGTGGATGACCTCGAGGACGGCGTCGCCGAAGACCACCTCGTCGTCGTCGCCGACGGTGGCGTCGGGGGTGACCGGCAGCTCGGGGGCGTCGTCGACCCCGGCGTAGGTGCGCGGCCCGACGGCCGAGGCGACCTCCTCCAGCGACTGGATGTGGTCCCAGTGCTTGTGGGTGGTCACCACGTGGCGCAGCTTGCTGCGGTCGCCGACCGTGTCGACGGTGTCGAGCAGTCGCTCGGTCTCGTTGGCCGCGTCGATGAGCAGGGTCTCGCCGGTGGACCGGTCCACCAGGACGTAGGCGTTGTTGTCCATCGGCCCGACCGACACCTTGGTGATCGAGACGTGCTGGAGGTCGCGCCGGGCGGCGGGGCCGCCGGGCTCGACGTGGCCGGTGTAGTCGTCGAGGAGGTCCACGCCGGGGAGCGTAGTGGCGCTCAGGGCCGGACGGGCCTGTAACCCGCCCTGCGCAGGGCGTCCGGGCTCAGCGTCTCGCCGCAGTGCTCGCACCGCGGCGCCTCGCCCGAGACCACCACCACGGCGAGGTGACCCGCGCGGCTGGCGGCGCACTCGGCCCGGCGCGCGGCGCGGCCCTCCTCGACGTCCTCGCTCCACGCCCGCCGCGACCGCAACCGCGCCAGGTCCGCGGGGTCGACCTCGCTCATGGCGACCATCCTGCCCTCACGGCTTCCACAGAGGGTCGCGTCCGGCCACGGCGACGACGCGGTCGAGCAGCGGCGCGTCGGGCGGGACGTCGACCGCGGGGCCGAACGCCCCCATCCCGCGGCCCAGCGGGGTGAGCTGCGCGAGCGCCTCGTGGGCCTCCTCCAGGGTCGCCTCGTCCCAGCTCACCGGCAGTCCCAGCGCGGCGGCGAGGTCCCAGGAGTGGAGCACGAGCTCGCAGAGCGACATCGTGCCCACCATCGTGGCCGGCAGCTCGGAGCCCACCATGGTCGTGGTGCCCTGCCAGGACCGCGGGTCGCTCCAGACCGCGACGAGGTCCTCGCGAGCGGCGTCGAGGACGGCGGGCCAGTCGCCCTCGGCCTGCGGGGCGCCGGGCTCGGGCGGCGCGCCGCGTCCCGCGCCGGCGAGCACGGGGGTCCAGGTCATCATGTGCTCGACGAGGTCGCGGACGGTCCAGCCCTCGCAGGGCACCGGGGCGTCGAGGTGGTGGGCGGCCGCGGCGACCAGCTCGGCCTGCGGCGCGGCGGCCGTGGCGACGAGGTGCGGGCGGGGCGTGAAGTCGGGGAACACGGAACGGGACGCTAGCGACGGCCGGCGCGCCGGTCATGGAGGAACGCGACAGGTGGCCGGGCGGGACCCCCGCGAGCTGGGCGGGCACTGGCGCACCGCGCAGCGCATCGCCGTCGACGAGCCCGTCGCGGACCTGGCCCCCTGGGTGGAGCGCCTGTGGTCGGCGTCGTGGGAGTACGCCGAGCCCTACCGGCAGAAGATCGTTCCCTTGCCGCAGGTCCACGTCTCGGTGATCGGGGACGCGGGCCCCCGGGTCGTCGGTCCACGGAGCCGGCACCTGGTGCGCGAGCTGGCGGGGCGGGGCTCGGTCGTCGGGGCGGCGTTCCGGCCGGGGGTGTTCCGCGCCCTGGCCGGGTGCCCGGCCGGCGACCTGCTCGACCGTGGGCTCGACGCCGCCGACGTCCCGGGCCTCGCGGGGGAG
>CADCTH010000535.1 GCA_902805495.1 uncultured Actinomycetospora sp. | reverse complement strand
GTCCGCAGGTGGCGCAGCCCGGCGCGCAGGGCGGCGACGACCCCCGGGTCCAGCGGCTCGGGCGGACCGTCGGCGGGCGGCAGCGCGAGGCGCCGCGCCGCGACCGACAGCCGCTCCAGCGCGAGCTCGGCGTCGGCGACGCGCAGGGCGAGCGCGTCGTCGTCGAGCCCCGGCCAGACGCGCCCGGCGGTGGTCTGCTCGAGGGTGTCCTCGACGAGCAGGGCCACCTCCTGCAGGCGGGCCCGCGCACGCCGTCCGGCTTCGAGGGTGCGTTCGTCCGGCCCGCCCCCGGACAGGGCGGCGAGCAGGTCGTCCGTGGTCTCGACCACGGCGTGGGCCCGCGCCCGGAAGGCCGCGACCAGCCGGCGCAGTGTCCGCGCCGGGCGCTCGGCGAAGACCACCCCGCGCAGCAGCAGGGTCGCGCCGATGCCCGCGACGACGGCCACGAGGAGCCACGGCACCTGGGCGGGCGTGACGCGCAGGAACTGGGTGAAGAAGAACGGCATGAAGGCGGCCATGCCGAGGGCGAAACCGCGCGGGCCGTACCGGCGTACCCACACCGCCACCACCATGACCAGCACGAACGCGACCGCTCCGGGCACCCGGTACGGCGCGAGGAACGCCCCGGCCACCGTGCTCGCGGCCGCGGGCAGGACCATCAGCGCCGTGGTGACCCGCCGGCGCGGAAGGTCCGGCTCGTTGACCGCGAGGTTGGACACCATCGCCAGCGCGCCCGCGAACAGCAGGACCGTCACCGGTTCGGCGGGCGCCAGGGCGGCGCGGGCGCCGGCGACGGCCGCGACGGCCAGCGCGATCGCGGCCACCGCGATGGAGGCCAGGCGCAGCCGGACGAGGCCCGGGTCGATCTCGGCGAGGCGCGTGCGCGGGTCCGTCCGTCGTCCCGCCCGCCGTGCGCGTGCCACCGGAGCACATCCTGGAGACCCCGGCGAGTGTCCCACGGGCGGATCCCACCGGGGACCGACCTCGACACGGTTACCCTCGGGTAATAGTCTCCGGTTACTGGTCGGTAGAGGTCTCCGACCGCGCCGTGGTGAACAGGAGCGAGGCGGCATGGGCCACTACCGGGCGAACGTCCGCGACATCGAGTTCAACCTCTTCGAGGTCTTCCGCGTGCAGGACCGCTTCGGGTCCGGCCCCTTCGCGGACGCCGACGAGGAGACCGCGCGCGCCCTGCTGGGCGAGGTCGCGGCGATGGCCGAGGGGCCGCTGGGCGAGTCCTACGAGTACGGCGACCGCAACCCGGTGCGCTTCGACCCGCAGACCCACAGCGCCTACCTCGACGAGGGCATCAAGAAGTCGTTCCACGCGATGTGGGACGGCGAGTGGTGGCGCCTCGCGGCCGACAACGAGATCGGCGGCATGGGCGTGCCCCCGTCGGTGCAGTGGGCGGCCGGCGAGATGATCCTCGGCGCCAACGCGCCGGTGTTCATGTACATGGCGGGCCCCAACTTCGCCTCGGTCGTCTACCGCAACGGCAACGAGCAGCAGAAGCACTGGGCGCAGCTCATGGTCGACCGCAAGTGGGGCGCGACCATGGTGCTCACCGAGCCCGACGCGGGCTCCGACGTGGGCGCCGGGCGCACCAAGGCCCGCGACAACGGCGACGGCACGTGGTCGATCGAGGGCGTGAAGCGCTTCATCACCTCGGGCGACTCCGACCTCTTCGAGAACATCGTGCACCTGGTGCTCGCCCGCCCCGAGGGCGCGCGGGCCGGCACCAAGGGCCTCTCGCTGTTCCTCGTCCCGAAGTTCCACTTCGACCCCGAGTCCGGCGAGCCGGGCGAGCGCAACGGCGCGTTCGTCACGAACGTCGAGCACAAGATGGGCCTCAACGCCTCGGCCACCTGCGAGGTGACGTTCGGCGCGCACGGCGTCCCGGCCACCGGCTGGCTGCTCGGCGACGTGCACGACGGCATCGCGCAGATGTTCCAGGTGATCGAGTACGCGCGGATGATGGTCGGCACCAAGGCCATCGGCACCCTGTCCACGGGCTACCTGCGGGCGCTGGAGTACGCCAAGGAGCGCATCCAGGGGGCCGACCTCACCCGACAGACCGACAAGACCGCCCCGCGCGTCCCGATCACCAACCACCCCGACGTGCGCCGCAGCCTCATGCTGCAGAAGGCGTACGCCGAGGGTCTGCGGGCGACGTACACGTTCACCTCGACCTACCAGGACGTCATCCGCTTCGGCGAGGCGCCCGACGCCGACCGCGGAGCGGTGTCGCCCGAGGACATCGCGATGGCCGAGCGGGTCAACGACCTGCTGCTGCCCATCGTCAAGGGCGTCGGGTCGGAGCGGGCCAGCGAGCAGCTGATCCACAGCCTGCAGACCCTCGGCGGCTCGGGCTACCTGCAGGACTACCCGCTCGAGCAGTACATCCGCGACGCCAAGATCGACTCGCTGTACGAGGGCACCACGGCGATCCAGGCGCAGGACTTCTTCTTCCGCAAGATCGTCCGGGACAACGGCCAGGCGCTCATGCACGTCGCCGGCCAGGTCCAGGCGTTCCTCGACGCCGGGGGCGGCTCCGCCGAGGGGATGGGGGGACGCCTCAAGGAGGAGCGCGCGCTGCTGGCCACCGCGCTGGGCGACGTCCAGGCGATGCTCGGCACGATGGTCGGCTACCTGACCTCGTCGCAGGACGACGTCACCGACCTCTACAAGGTCGGCCAGCACGCGGTCCGCTTCCTCATGAGCATGGGCGACCTGGTCATCGGGTGGCTGCTGCTGCGCCAGGCCGAGGTCGCGGGCGAGGTCCTGGACGCGGGCACCGCGGGCCGCGACCAGCACTTCTACGAGGGCAAGATCGCCGTGGCGCGCTTCTTCGCACGGTCGGTGCTCCCCGAGCTCACGTCCCGACGGGCGATCGTCGAGGCGGCCGAGAACTCGATCATGGAGCTCGACGTCCAGGCATTCTGATGCCGTGAGCGTGCGCATCGGGACCTCGGGGTGGATCTACCCGCCGTGGCGGCGGGTGTTCTACCCCGAGGGCCTGGTCCAGCGCCGTGAGCTGACCTACCTCGCCGAGCGGCTCGACACCGTCGAGATCAACGGCTCCTTCTACTCGCTGCAGCGGGCGTCGAGCTACCGCACGTGGGCCGAGCGCACGCCCGACGACTTCGTCTTCGCCGTCAAGGGCGGGCGCTTCGTCACGCACATGAAGAAGCTGCGCGGCGTGGAGGAGGCGCTGGCCAACTTCTTCGCGTCGGGCCTGCTGGCCCTCGGCCCCAAGCTCGGGCCGGTGCTCTGGCAGCTCCCGCCCAACCTGCGCTACGACCCCGAGCGGCTCGAGGGGTTCCTCGACCAGCTCCCGCACACCACCACCGCGGCCGCCGCGCTCGCCGGCGGGCACACCGACAAGGTGCCCGAGCCCTGGACGGCGACCGACGCCGAGCGACCGCTGCGCCACGCGATGGAGGTGCGGCACCCGAGCTTCCGCGACCCCGGGTTCGTCGCCCAGCTGCGCCGGCACGGCGTCGCGCTGGTCGTCGCCGACACCGCGGGCACGTTCCCGCGCCTCGACGACGTCACCGCCGACCTCGTCTACGTCCGCCTGCACGGCGACACCGAGCTCTACGCCAGCGGCTACTCCCCCGACGCGCTGGACGCCTGGGCCGCGCGCGTCCGCGCCTGGACCGCGGGCGAGGCCCCGGTCACGGCGGACACGGCGGCCCCGGACGACCCGCCACCGCAGGCGCCGCGGGGCCGGGACGTCGTCGTCTACTTCGACAACGACGTCAAGGTGCACGCCCCGTTCGACGCGATGGCACTACGGGATCGTTGCAACGGGTGACACGGGCCACAGGCGCGCCCAGACTCGGACGGGTCGCCAACCCAGGGAGCGCCATGAAGGCCGTCGCCTACATCGAGCCCATGAAGGTCGAGATCCAGGACATCGAGTACCCGAGCCTCGAGCTGCGGGACGGGCCGGGGGTGAACCCCGCCAACGTCGGGCGGCAGTGCCCGCACGGGGTGATCCTCAAGCTCGTCGCCACGAACATCTGCGGCTCGGACCAGCACATGGTCCGCGGTCGCACCACCGCCCCGGCGGGCCTGATCCTCGGCCACGAGATCACCGGCGAGGTCGTCGAGGTGGGCCGTGACGTCGAGTTCATCCAGCAGGGCGACCTCGTCTCCGCGCCCTTCAACATCGCCTGCGGGCGCTGCCGCATGTGCAAGGAGGGCCACACCGGGGTCTGCCTCAACGTCAACCCCGAACGCCCCGGGTCGGCCTACGGCTACGTCGACATGGGCGGCTGGCAGGGCTGGCAGGCGGAGTACGTCATGGTCCCGTACGCCGACTGGAACCTCCTGAAGTTCCCCGACCGCGACCAGGCGATGGACAAGATCCTCGACCTGACGATGCTGTCGGACATCTTCCCCACCGGCTACCACGGCTGCGTCAGCGCCGGCGTGACCACGGGGTCGACGGTCTACATCGCCGGCGCGGGGCCGGTCGGGCTCGCCGCCGCCGCGGCGGCGCAGCTGCTCGGGGCGGCCGCGGTGATCGTCGGGGACATGAACCCCGACCGGTTGAAGCACGCCCGCGACGTCATCGGCGCCGAGACGGTCGACCTCACCGAGGAGGGCACGCTGCCCGACAAGATCGAGCAGATCGTCGGCGAGCCGGTGGTCGACGCCGCGGTGGACGCGGTCGGCTTCGAGGCGCGCGGGCACGGCAAGGACGCGGGCGAGGCGCCGGCGACGGTGCTCAACTCGATCATGGAGGTGACGCGGGCGGCCGGGAGGCTCGGCATCCCCGGGCTCTACGTCACCGGTGACCCCGGGGCGCCGGACGAGGCGGCGAAGGAGGGCAGCCTCTCGATCCGCATCGGGCTCGGCTGGGCCAAGTCGCACTCGTTCACCACCGGCCAGTGCCCGGTGATGCGCTACCACCGCCAGCTGATGAACGCGATCCTGCGCGAGAAGGTCGACATCGCGCGGGCGGTCAACGCCACCGTCATCTCGCTCGACCAGGCGCCCGAGGGCTACGCCCAGTTCGACTCGGGCGTCGCGAAGAAGTTCGTCATCGACCCCCACGGGTCGATCAAGGTCTGACCTCGAGGTGTGTGTGCCCTCCCGTGCTCCGGCACGGGAGGGCGCGCACGCAGCTCAGATGCGGCGGGCCCAGGCGTCGGCGCCGCAGTAGAGGCCGTAGCACACGAAGCCGAGGGCGACGACCACGAGGAGCAACGCGCCGAAGGGCTGCGCGGCCAGCGCCTTGAGGGCGGCGTCGAGCCCGCCCGCCTGGGCCGGGTCGGAGCGCACGGCGGCGACGCCGAACAGCACGCCCATCACGGCGAACGCGACGGCGCGCAGCACGTGCCCCGCGATCCCGAGCCAGTACACCGGCGTGCGCAGGTTGCCGGGCAGGCGCGACCAGGCGAGGTCCTCGGCGAACGAGCCGCGGAACCCGGTCCACGCCGTCGCGCCCGCGATGACGAGCACGACGAGGGCGACGACCCCGACGAGCAGCAGGCCGCCGGGCAGCGCGAGCAGCCCGGCCGTCGTCTGCTGCGACCCGGTGCTGCTCGACCCGGACGACCCGGTGACCAGGAGCTGGACGCCGATGAGCGCCACGAAGAGCACGCCGATCGCGGTGGCGCCGGCGGCAATTCGGCGCTGGGTGCGGGCCCAGCCCGAGGCCCAGCGGAAGCCCGTGGCGGCGGCCAGGCCCTGCCAGACGCCGAAGGCGACCAGGCCGATCACGATCACGACGATGAGCACGAACCCGAAGGGCTCCGCGGCGAGGGTGGACAGGGCGCCCTGCTGGTCGGCCTGCCCGCCGCCGCGCAGCGCGATCTGCAGCGCGATCACGCCGATGAGCAGGTGCAAGAGACCGTAGCCGGCCATGCCGACGCGGCCGAGGATCTCGACGGCACGGTGCGGAGCCTCGCCCTCACCGTTCCCGCTGACGGCGTCGGCGGCGGAGTCGGACCACGAGTTCTGCGAGGAGGAACCGGACGGGGGTGACGACGACGCGGGGTCCGCCGCTGGGCCGCTCACGGGCCGTTGCAGGTGACGGTGGGCTGGGGCTCGTAGCGCACGGTCCGTGGTTCCCGCCGGACCTCACCGGTACGCACGTCGCGCAGCACCCGCGTGTCGGTGATCGTGAAGCCCTCGGAACCCTCCGACGCCGTGCACTCCGGGTTGCCGCCGAGGTCCCGGACCCCGGGCGGGGTCAGGTTGGTCCGCGGGCCCGGCTCCGAGGTGACCTCGAAGCGCTTGATGCCGTAGAGCTGCACCGTGATCGACGACGGGGTCCACTGGGTGCGGACGTAGATCGGGGTGGGCCCGTCGTTGCCGAGGCGCAGGTCGATCGAGCCCTCGAACACCGTCGCCTCGCGGCCCGCCGGGTAGCGGCTGATGTAGTAGCTGTGCTCCTTGTGCTCGACGTCGTCGAGCCCGGCGAAGTAGCCGGCGTTGAACAGCGTCGTGGCGAACTGCGAGACGCCGCCGCCGACGCCGCGACCGGGGGCGCCGTCGTCGATGATCCCGGCGGGGACGAAGCCGTTGGCCTCGTTGCGGGGGCTCGACGCCTCGTTGAGGCTGAACACCGAGTTCGGCGCGATGATCTGCCCGTTGACGATCTCGGCGATGCGCCGGATGTTCTGGCCCGAGTCGGGCTTGAAGCCGCGGGTCGTGAACTCCCCGATCATCTCGGCCGGGCCCAGGGCCTGCAGCGACTCAGTGGTCACCTCGGGCTGGGTGGTGGTGTAGACGGCGTTGATCGCCCGGCCCGTGGTGGGCGGCGGGGCGGCCGGCTCGGCGCCGGGCGCCGTCGGCTGCGGGGTGTACACGGGCGGCGCGGCCCCGCCCGCGAGCCGCCCGAGCGCCTCGACGAGCCCGGCGAAGGTTCGCGGCCAGTTGATCTCGCGGCCGACGACCGCCGGCACCACGGTGGCCTGGGTGCCCGCGAACGACAGCGTCGCGTCCTTGGGCTCGGCCTCGGTGGTGGCGAGCTGGGGCTCGACGGCGCGCAGGGCCGCGGGCTCGTCGATCGCGGGCACGAGCCCGCCGTTGCCGTCGGGACGGAACACCAGCAGCGTCGTGATCGCCTGCGTGGTGATCGTGGCGTTCTTCGCGTCGCCGACGACGGTCACGGCGCCGGCGACGGCCGCGCGGGCGACCTCGTCGAGGGCCTGCTGGATGCCCGCCGG
>CADCTH010000534.1 GCA_902805495.1 uncultured Actinomycetospora sp. | reverse complement strand
TCTCGTCCGGGTCGGCGGGCACCGGCGGCCCCGCGACCTGCCCGGCGCGGAACAGCACCGCCCCGTCGCGCTCGTAGGCCGCGCCGCGCTCCACCAGCGCGGCGGCGAGGGCGACGACGCCGTCGACGTAGTTGTGGGCGCGCGGCTCGTGGGTCGGCGGGCGGACGCCGAGCGCGGTCATGTCGTGGTCGAAGCGGAACTGGCCGACCGCGGCGAAGCTGTCGAACCGCGCCCCGGCCCGCTCGGCGGCCGCGTCGAGGACGTCGTCGACGTCGGTGACGTTGCGGCAGCTCACGACCTCGACCCCGACGCGGCGCAGCACCCGCGACGCGACGTCGGCCCACACGAACGTCGCCGCGTGGCCGAGGTGGGTGGCGTCGTAGGGCGTGATGCCGCAGACGTAGGCCCGCGCGCGCCCGACCAGGGGCAGCGGGGCGCCGGCGAGGCGCAGGGTGGGGCTCACGAGCGCCCCCGTCCGGACCGCCCCGAGCGGCCGGCGCGGCGCCACTGCACCATCCGCCCCAGCCCTGGGATCGCCAGCAGCAGCACCCCGGCGATCGCCGCGAACAGCAGCCAGATGCCCAGCGGCAGCGTGCCCTCCATGCCGAGGAACTGCACGCGGGCGGGCTCGAGGTTCTGCAGGATGAACACGAGCAGGAACACCAGCACGACGGCGCCGAGGATCAGCCCGATCCAGGCGCCGCCCACCTTGGTCCGTCCCGGCGACACCCGCGTCCGCGCACGCGATGCGGCCGCGCCGTCGGGGATGGTGACCGGCTCGGAGGGAGGGGTGCGCCCGGCGGTGGGCCCGGCCGTCGCGGCACCGCGGCCGACCGCCGCCGTCCCCGGCGTCGTGGGTCCGTCGGCGGGCGAGGGCGCGCCGTACTGCTCGCTCATGCTGGTCATCCTCGCGCGTCGCGGCCCCGCGCGTGAGTCCCGGATGGTCACGCCACGCCGCCGAGCCCCGTCCCCGGGAGTCAGCGGGCCACCGCCACCGTGACGCCCCGGCCGCGCTGCTTGGGCGTGACGAGCAGGCCCTCGCCGAGCTCGCGCGCGGCCAGCACGGCGGCGGCCTCGGCGACGCTGCCGGTGCCGGTGAGGCGGCGGACGACGGACGAGGGGTGCGGGACGTCGACGGCGTCGAGCACCGCGGCGGGGTAGGTCCGCAGGGTCCGGCCGGCGGCGAGGGCGAGCACCGCGGGCTCGCCCGAGCGCCGGTCGATGGTCGCGACGACGTCGAACGCGGCGAGCCCGAGCGCGTCGACGGCCTCCCGCAGGTGCGCGAGCGGTGTGCCCGGCTCGATCCCGACGCCGAGGACCAGCATCTACGGGGTGGTCAGGGCGTCGAGGACGTCGCCGACGTGGTCCTGGATCGAGAGGTGCCCGACGCCGGGCAGGCGGTGGATCCGCGCGATCCCCGGCGGGAGCCGGGACGCGATGTCCTCCGCGTGGTGCATCGGCACCATCCCGTCGTCCTCACCCTGGAAGATCTCGACGGGCGTGGCCACTGCCGACCACTGGAGGTGCCACGGGCCCGCCCACAGGCGGTACTCGTCCATCACCCCGTGCGGGCCCTGCCGCATCGCCTCGACGAAGAACCCCATGGCGTCACCGGCGGGCCGGCCGGCGAGCCACTCCCGGTCCGGCTCGGTGAGCTCCTCGCCGACCTGCTTCGTGGCCATGCTCGGCACGAGCTTCGTGGCCAGACGCTGGATCCGCAGCATCGTCGCCGCGCGGGCGGGACGGTGCTCGATGAGGTCGATCAGCTCGAGGTCCGACGGCGCGAGCCCCTCCTTCGCACCGGGCCGGTCATCGATCGGGCCGGCACCGGCCATCAGCGCGGTCCCGGTGATCCGCGTCCCGCACCCGGCGGCGCAGGCCAGGGCGAAGGGCCCGCCGGCGGAGTAGCCGACGGTGGCGAAGCGGTCGATGCCGAGCACGTCGGCCAGCGCGAGCACCTCGGCGGCGTAGCCCGCGATCGTCCGGTCGGGCAGGGGGTCGGAGCCGCCGATGCCGCCGCGGTCGGGGCACAGCACGCGCAGCCCGCGCTCGCGCGCCGGGGCGTCGGTGAACTCCTTGCCCAGCCGGCTGTCGGGCGTGCCGTGGAAGAGGAACACCGGCGCGCCGTCGGGGTCGCCGTGCTCGGCGACGGCGACGGTGCGGCCGTCGACGGTGACGTGGCGATCGGTCACGAGGACCTCCGATCCGTGACGTGGCGCAGCCATCGGGCGACGCCGCCGGGGCGGCCGGCGGGGTGGGTGTGCAGGTAGGACGCGTGGACGCCGCCGGCGACGAACCCCTCGGGGTCGGCGCCGGCCCAGCGCCACGCGGCCGCGGTCCCGGCGCGCGGGACGGCCACCGTGCGGTGGAACTCGTGACCGGTGACCGTCTCGCCGGCCGCGGCGAGCGGGGAGTCCGCGCAGGCCGTGGCGGTCCGGTAGCCGAGCGAGAGCCGCGGGCCCATCGCGGCGTCGGCGTCGAGCACGCCGCACATCGGGGCGCCGTCCAGCGACCGCGAGAGGTAGAGCAGCCCGCCGCACTCGGCGTGGACGGGCGCGCCGGAGGCGGCGAACGCCCGGACGGCGGCCCGCAGCGGGGCGTTGGCGCTCAGGGCGTCGGCGTGCTCCTCGGGGAACCCGCCGGGCAGGACGAGACCCGCGGTGCCCACCGGGAGCGCCTCGTCGTGCACGGGGTCGACGGTGACGACGTCGGCGCCCCCGGCCGCCAGCAGCTCGGCGTGCTCGGGGTAGCCGAACGTGAACGCCGAACCGCCCGCGACCGCCACGACGGGCGCGCCGGCCACGGGCGCGCCG
>CADCTH010000533.1 GCA_902805495.1 uncultured Actinomycetospora sp. | reverse complement strand
GGTCGGCGGGCGCCCCGTGCCCGCCGGCTGGTACTCCGAGCCCTGGTGGAGGCCGATGCTCCTCGGCGGCGTCGGCGCCGTGGGCGGGGTGATGGTGGCGAGCGCGCTGGTGGCCGGCTTCGGCGCGGCGGCGGTCGGCGGCGACGCGTTCGCCGCGGACCCGGGCGGGTTCGACGGCCTCGACGGCGGTGGCCTCGACGGTGGTGGCCTCGACGGTGGTGGCCTCGACGGTGGTGGCCTCGACGGTGCTGGCTTCGACGGCGGCGGGCTCTTCAGCGGCTGGTGACGCCCTACCGCAGGCCCGGCGCGTCCCACCGAGCGACACCGTCGGCGAGCGCGTCCGGATCGGGCGGGTCGAGCTCGGCGGCGAGCAGCGCGTCGAGGTAGGCGCCGACGCCGGGGGCGAGCACGTCCTCGTCCGGACCGGCGACGATCACCTGCCCGACCGTCCCGCCGGGCGCCGGGTCGAGGTCGACCACGAGGTGGTTGCCGCCGCCGTCCTCGGCCAACGGCCAGCACCCGGCGCGGGTGTAGGAGCGGTGCACGGGGTCCTCGCCGCGCACGGTGGTCATGTCGTCGAAGTCCTCGGGCCGGTACTCGGCGGGGATGTCCGCCCATCCCTGCCACGCCCGCCGGCCTCCGGCCAGCGACAGGAACTCGTGGCCGGGGAAGAGGTTGGTGGCCAGGCCGGGGCGTCGCGCGACGCGACCTGGCCGTCGCTGAGCCGGTAGAGCGCCCGTGCGCCCCAGCCCTGCGCCTCGAGCCGGTCGACCCAGCGCGACCAGCGGTCCTCGATCGTCATCGCCCCGCACTCCGGTGCCCGTGCGGGCCGTCGATCACCCACGACGCGAGCGCCCCGGCCCCGGGTGGCGCCCCGCCCTGTCCGAAGCGGGACCGCTCGACGGTGCCGTCGTCGCGCTCGACCGCCACCTCGTAGCCGAACCCGTCCGCGATCACGCTCGGCGGACCGTCGCCGAACTCGCAGGCGTCGACCAGCCCGCGCAGCTGCGCCGCGGCGTCGGCGTCGAGCTCGGCGGCGTCGACCTCGACGGTGAGCACCATCCCCGCCACGCCCCCCGAGCGCACCACCGTCACCTTCATCGCGGATCCGCCCGCAGCCGCACCCTGACCTCTTCCCACCCGCCGCGCACCGCGTCCTGTTCCGCCGAGCCCCCGCCGTAGCGCTCGCCGGCGACCGCGACGGTGAGCGCGGCGCAGTCCTCGAAGTCGGCCACGCGGGACAGCCGCCCGCCGGTGAGCACCTCGTACCAGACCGGCCCGACCGTCTCCCACGCGTTGCCGCCGAGGGCGCGCGCGGCCTCGGCGAAGGCGCGGTTGGGGATGCCGGAGTTGATGTGGACGCCGCCGTTGTCGTTGCGCGGGTCGTCGTCGACGGGCAGGTCGGCGTAGGAGTCCATGTCGGCGGGCTGGTCGTCGCCCGCGTAGGCCGTGCCCGGCGCGATCATGCTGCGCAGCGCGCGGCCGAGCGACGGCTCGAGCGTGCCCTCGCCGACCAGCCAGGACGCCGACGCCGCGTCGGTGCCCGCCGCCCGCTGCGCCACGAGCACCCCGAAGACGTCGGAGAACGACTCGTTGAGCGCCCCGCTCTGGCCCCGGTACTGCAGGCCCGCGCTGAACTGCACCACCCCGTGGGTCAGCTCGTGGGCGACGACGTCGAGCGCGCGCGTGAGCCCGCCCGCGACGAACACCCCGCCACCGCCGTCGCCGTAGACCATCTGGTCGCCGGTCCAGAAGGCGTTGTCGTAGCGCCGCCCGAAGTGCACCGACGAGACGAGGTCCAGCCCGCGGCCGTCGATCGAGTCGCGGCCGAACACCTCCCGGTAGAACGCCGCGGTCTCCGCCGCGCCGTCGAAGGCCTCGTCGACGGCGGCGTCGCCCGACGGCGGATCGGTAGTGCCGCGCACGCGCCGGCCGGGCAGCGCGGCCTCCTCGCCCCCGGCGACGTCGTACACCGTGTTCTCCGGCCCGGCGGCCGTCGCCTCCGCCGGGAGGAAGGCGAGATCGGCCGGCGAGAGGCCGAGCCGGCGCAGCGTCGGACCGAGCGTCGCCCGCCGCGACCGCAGCGCCGCCGACGTCAGCAGCGTGCGCAGGGCCGCGTCGCGCACGTCGGGATCGCCCGCCTCCGCCACGGCGAGCAGGAGGGTGGGCGGTGCGATCTCGCAGCGGCAGCCGATCACACCGGGAGTGTGCCGCAGCCCACCGACAGGCCCCGTCGCGCACACGGACGCAGGGTTTCTGGGAGACTGATCTCGTACACGGCGCCGTTCCGGCGCCCGGGTCGTCAGCCACCGCGCTCCGCGCGGTCTCCCCACACCCCTCCCGAGGACGGGTCGGCGCTCGCGGCCCCCGATCTCCTACGAGAGGCCCCCGACATCCCGACGACCACCGTGTCCCGCTCCGCAGCCACGTTCTCCGACCTCGGCGTCGACGACGCCGTCGTCGACGTGCTGGCCGCGCGCGGGATCACCGAGCCCACCCCCATCCAGGCCGCCGCGGTCCCCGACGCCCTCGGCGGACGCGACGTCCTCGGCCGGGGCCGCACCGGCAGCGGCAAGACCCTCGCCTTCGGCCTCCCGGTGCTCACGCGCCTGACCGGCGGCCGCACCGTGTCGAAGCGCCCGCGCGGACTCGTCCTGCTCCCCACCCGCGAGCTCGCGAGCCAGGTCCGCGACGCGCTCGCCCCGATCACCGAGGCCCTCGGCCTGCGCCAGACCGTCGTCTACGGCGGCGTCGGCCAGGGCCGTCAGGCCGACGAGCTGCGCCGCGGCGTCGACCTCCTCATCGCCTGCCCCGGCCGGCTCGAGGACCTCATCGGCCAGGGCCTGCTCGACCTCGACCGCGTCGAGGTCACCGTGCTCGACGAGGCCGACCACATGGCCGACCTCGGGTTCCTGCCCGCGGTCCGGCGCCTGCTGCGCCGCACGCCGGGCGACGGCCAGCGGCTGCTGTTCTCGGCGACGCTCGACGGCGAGGTCGACCGGCTCGTGCGGGAGTTCCTGCACGACGCCGTGACCCACAGCGTCGACACCGCGTCCGAGCCGGTCCCGGACATGACCCACCACGTGTTCACCGTGGACCCTGCGCACCGCACCGCGGTGATCCAGGAGCTCGCCGCCGGCCGCGAGCGCAGCCTGCTGTTCACCCGCACCAAGCACGCGGCCCGCAAGCTCTCGCGCCAGCTGACGTCGTCCGGCATCCCGGCCACCGAGCTGCACGGCAACCTCAGCCAGCCGCAGCGCGACCGCAACCTCGCCGGCTTCCAGTCCGGCGACGTCCGGGTCCTCGTGGCCACCGACATCGCCGCCCGCGGCATCCACGTCGACGACGTCGCGCTGGTCGTGCACGTCGACCCGCCGACCGAGCACAAGGCCTACACCCACCGCTCGGGGCGAACCGCGCGCGCCGGCGCCGCGGGTGACGTCGTGACGCTCGTGCAGCCGGCCGAGCGGTCCGAGGTCGCGTCGATGACGCGCAAGGCCGGGATCCGCCCGCGCACCGCGACGGTGACGCCGGGCGCCCGGGAGATCTCGGCGCTGGTCGGCGAGCCCGCGCCGCGCGTCGACCCCGAGGACGGTCCGGCCGCTGCCTCCCGCAAGCCTCCGCCCCAGCCGCCG
>CADCTH010000532.1 GCA_902805495.1 uncultured Actinomycetospora sp. | reverse complement strand
TCGGTCCCGGCCAGCCCGGCGCGGGCGGCCAGCTCGGCGCGCACCCCGGTCCGCCCGACCACGGTCGCGGCGCTCCGGGCGAGCCGTCGGACGGCCGCGGCGGCGGGTTCGGCCAGGGCCCGGCCGATCAGGCCCAGGGCAGCCCGGTCGCCCAGGGCGGCTACGCCGACGAGGGCGGCCTCGGGCGGGACCACGGCGCCCACGGTGGCCAGGGTGGCCAGGGTGACGACGACGCCCCCCGCGGCACGATCATCGACCCGGAGCGCGCGGCGCAGTGGCGCTCGCAGTGGGAGGACGTCCGGATGATGTTCGTCGACCGTCCCCAGGACGCGGTGGCCCGCGCCGACGGGCTGGTCGGTGACGTCCTCGAGGAGCTCTCGCGCACGTTCTCCACCCAGCGCAGCGACCTCGACCCCAACGCGCTCGGCGGGGAGCCGTCCACCGAGGAGATGCGCCGGGCCGTCCAGCGCTACCGCGAGTTCTTCGACCGGCTGCTCACGCTGTAGCCGGTCGCGCGCGCCACTACGGTGCGCGGATGGTCTCCACCCGCGACTTCGGCCGCGTGCTGGACCGGCTCTCGCCGGTCGTCGGTGCGGTGACACGGGCGCACATCGCGCTCTACCGCCGCACCGGCGGCCGGCTCGGCCATGCCGTGCCCGGCATGCCGACGATGCTGCTGCTCGACCACGTCGGGGCGAAGAGCGGGCAGCCGCGCACCACGCCGCTGCTCTACTTCACCCACCCCGACCAGCCCGACGACCTCGTCATCGTCGCGTCCTACGGCGGGCACCCGCGCCACCCCGCGTGGTTCCACAACCTGCGCGCGCACCCGGACACCACCGTCCAGGTGCGCGACGAGGTCCGGTCCGTGCACGCGCGCATCGCCACCGACGACGAGCGCGAGCGCCTGTGGCCGGTGGCGCTCGCGACGTACCGGCCGTTCGCGGGCTACCAGCGGCGCGCGGAGGAGGTCGGGCGCACCATCCCGTTCGTCGTGCTCACGCGCCGCGAGGAGCCCTCAGCCGCGTAGCCGCACGTGGTCGGGGGTGAGCTCCTTGACCGACGACACCCCGAGCAGCGCCATCGTCCGGCGGATCTCCGCGGTGAGCATCGTCGCGAGGTGCTCGACGCCCTTCTCGCCGCCGGCCATCAGCGCGTAGAGGTACGCCCGGCCGACCAGGCAGCCCGAGGCGCCGAGCGCGACGGCGGCGACGATGTCCGCGCCCGACATGATGCCCGTGTCGAGCAGGACCTCGGCCTCGCCGCCGACCTCGGCGACCACCGAGGGCAGCGTCTCGAGGGGGACGGGTGCGCGATCGAGCTGGCGCCCGCCGTGGTTGGACACGATCACCGCGTCGGCGCCCGCGTCGACCACCCGCCGGGCGTCCGCGGCGGTCTGCACGCCCTTCACCACGAGCGGGCCGTTCCACGTGGATCGGAGCCACGTGAGGTCGTCGAGGGTCAGCGCCGGGTCGAAGATCGAGTCGATGAGCTCGGCGACCGTGCCCTCCCACGACGTGAGCGCCGCGAACTCCAGCGGCTCCGTGGAGAGCAGGTTGAGCCACCAGTGCGGGTGGCGCGCCATGTCGAACAGCGTCCGCGCCGTGAGGGCCGGCGGGATGGTCAGCCCGTTGCGGGCGTCGCGCAGGCGGCGCCCCCCGACCGGGGTGTCCACGGTCAGCATGATCGCCTCGTTGCCGGCCGCCGCGGCACGTCGCACGATCTCCTGGCTCGCCGCCCGGTCGCGCCAGAGGTAGAGCTGGAACCAGCGCCGCGTGTCGGGCGCGGCCGCGGCGAGGTCCTCGGGCGACGTGGTGCCCATGGTCGAGAGGGTGTGCGGCACCCCGATCCGGCCCGCGACGCGCGCCACCGCCGGCTCGCCGGCGTGGTGCATCATCCGGGTGAACCCGGTGGGGGCGAACGCGAACGGCAGTGCCGAGGGCCCGCCGAGCATGGTCGTCGAGGTGTCGATGTGCGAGACGTCGCGCAGCACCTGGGGCCGGAACTCCAGCGCGGCGAACACGGCCCGCGCCCGGTTCAGCGACACCTCGCCCTCCGCCGCCCCGTCGGTGTAGTCGAAGACGGCCCGCGGGGTGCGGCGGCGCGCGATCTCGCGCAGGTCGGCGACGGTGTGGGCGCGCGCGAGGCGCCGCCGCACGGGATCGGGCTCGGGGCGGGCCAGGCGCAGCAGCGGGCGCAGCTCCGCCGGGCGCGGTAGCCGGCGGGCCGTGCGGGCGGGTGCCGGGTACTCCGGACGGGACGTCATCGGCCTCGCTCCTCGTCGCGCGACGGCGGTGTGCCCCCACCGAACGGCGGCGCGCGCCGCGCGTCAAGGCGACGGGGACGGGAGCGGGGCAGGTGGCGGAGCGGGGATCGTCCGCCCGTGGTGGACGCCGGTGCGGTACAACGATCGCGACGGCCGACACCGGCGGTCGGCGGCCCGGTGACCATCGGGGGAGAGGACGAGGTCGTGAGCTACCCGCAGCGCTCGTGGGACGACGGCGACGTGGAGGTGGTCGGCAAGCGCCTGTGGGCCGGCGGCGTCGCGACGGCGGTCGTCGCGGCCGGCATCGCGATCGTCGGCGTCCTCATCATCTCCAACGTCTTCGACCTGGGCATCCAGACCGCGGAGCGCAGCGGCGCCCTGGTCGACAACGCCATGACGATCATCCCGGTCTGCGCGGCGATCGCGGCGCTGGCGGGCACGGCCCTGCTGCACCTGCTGCTGCTGACCACGCCGCGCCCGGCGACGTTCTTCTCCGCGCTCGTGGTGCTGGCGCTCGTCGTGCTGCTGCTGCAGGTGTTCCTGGCCCGCGGCAGCGTCGTCGACCACATCGCCACCGCCGTGCTCTACGCGGCCATCGGGCTCGCGATCATCTCGATGCTCTCCGGTGTCTCGCGCACCGCAGTGCGTCCCGTCACGGCCGGCACCGGCTGGGGCGGGCGCCAGTACGACGGGCGCTACGACCAGCGCTACGGCAGCTACGAGCAGCCCTACGACCCGCGCGGGCCGTACGCGGACCCGTACGGAGGCCAGGACGACCGCACCACCCGGCACGACCCGCGTGGACCCCAGGGTGGCCGCTGGCAGTGACGCGCGGTAGCCGTCGGCCCACCGTGACGTTGATTCTATTGACGCCCCATCCCTTGACCCCTCACACGGACGCTGACGACGATCGAGCCGCGTGATGCTCTGCGTGGGCGACACCTCCTGCCCGCGTCCACCTCCGTCGCCCTCGGGTGGGTGACGCCGGGACGAGAGGTCAGCGATGGCACCGACAGCGGTCAACGGCACGAACGGCAGGCGTGAGCACGGCGTCCTCCAGCGGACGGCGACCCCGCCGTCGCGGCACATGAGCCTGGAGGAGGCGCGGAGCACCCTGCGGCTGGCCCTCCCGGAGCCCGGCAGCAGGTTCAGCCAGGACGACGAGTGGTGCGTCGTCGCCGAGCCCGACGGCACGTGGGGCGAGTACCGGTTCCACGACTACGACCGCATCTTCCGCATGCCGGGGCTCTACGAGAAGATCTTCTACGACGTGCTGGGCTGCGACTCGCCGCGGTTCATGGTCGGCCTGTTCAGCGAGGCCCTGGCCACCGCCGGGGCGTCCGCCGAGACGCTGCGCGTGCTCGACCTCGGCGCCGGCAACGGGATCATGGCCGAGGAGCTCGCCGCGATCGGCGTCGGGCACGCCGTCGGCGTCGACATCCTCCCCGAGGCGGAGGAGGCGGCCGAGCGCGACCGCCCCGGCCTCTACGCCGACTACCACGTGGCCGACCTGACCGCGCTGCCCCCGGCCCAGCACGAGGCGCTGGCCGCCCACCACCTCGACACGCTGACGGTGGTCGCGGCGCTGGGCTTCGGCGACATCCCGCCGGCGGCGTTCCGCACCGCCTACGACCTCATCGCCCCCGACGGCTGGGTCGTCATGACTATCAAGGACGCGTTCCTCGACGAGACCGACACCTCGGGCTTCGCCGGCATGATCGGCGAGTCGATCCGCTCGGGCGCCCTCGAGGTCGTGCGCCGCGAGCGCTTCCAGCACCGCCTCGCCACCGACCGCACCCCGCTGCTCTACGAGGGGATCGTCGCGCGCAAGCGGGGGCCGCTCGCGGGGTGAGCCACGTCGCCGACTCGTCGGTAACCGTGTGACCCACGTCGCGTCGGGGCACACTCGACGTCGGAGCGTGTCGAACGTGGCGCGCTCCGCGAGACGACGTGGAGGTCGCCGACATGACCGTGGAGCAGCACCGCAGCCGGACCCCGGTGGGCCGCGACGCCGCCGCCGGCACCGTCGACGTGGCGACGGCGCTGGAGGCGGTGGTCCCCGCCGACGTGCTGGCCGAGGTCGACCCCGCCCTGTGGGGCCGGACGGTCGTCCAGCTGGCCCAGGGCCTCGTCACGCACCCCTCCGACGTGGGCCGGGTGGTCGCGGGGCACGCGGCGCTGGCCGCCCGCATCGGCACCGCGACGCTCGCGCGGGCGATGGGCTCGGCGGCGGAGGGCCCGCTCCCGGTCGAGAAGGACGGGCGCTTCAAGGACGCGACGTGGGAGGAGAACCCCGTCTACTGGGGCGTGCGCCAGCAGTACCTCGCCGTGGTGCAGACCCTGCACGACCTGGTGCACGCCGCGTCGCTCGACGAGTCGTCGCGCGAGCGGGCCGCGCTGCTCATGGACGTGCTGGGCAGCGTGCTCTCGCCCACCAACCTGCTGCCCGGCAACCCGTCGGCGCTCAAGCGGGCGTTCGAGACCGGCGGGTCGAGCGTGCTGGCCGGCGCCCGCCAGATGCTCGACGACCTGGCCACCAACCAGGGGCGCCCGCAGCAGGTGGACCGCTCGAGCCTGCGCGTGGGCAAGGAGCTCGCGGCGACGCCGGGCAAGGTCGTGTACCGCAACCGGCTGATGGAGCTCATCCAGTTCGAGCCGCAGACCGACGAGGTCCACGAGATCCCGATCCTGGTGAGCCCGCCGTGGATCAACAAGTACTACATCATGGATCTCTCGCCGGGCCGCAGCCTGCTGGAGTGGGCGGTGCAGCACGGGCACACGGTGTTCGTCATCAGCTACCGCGACCCCGACGAGTCCATGGCCGACGTGGGGCTCGACGACTACCTCGAGCTGGGCAACCTGGCCGCGCTGGACGTCGTGCAGGACATCACCGGCGCCGAGAAGGTCAACCTCGTCGGCCTGTGCCTGGGCGGCCTCATGGCCACCATCGCCGGCGCGATGCTCCACGCCCGCGGCCAGGAGCACCGCCTCAACTCGCTGACGCTGACGAACACCCTGCTCGACTACTCGGACCCGGGTCCGGTGAGCAGCTTCGTCGACCCCGAGATCCTCGACCGGCTCGAGCGCAAGATGGCCAAGACCGGCTACCTGCCCTCGGAGTCGATGGCGGGCACGTTCGACCTGCTCCGCGCCAACGACCTGATCTTCAACTACGTCGGGCCGAACTGGCTCGAGGGCAAGGCCCCGCCGGCCTTCGACATCCTGGCGTGGAACGCCGACTCCACCCGCATGCCGGCGAAGATGCACGCGTTCTACCTGCGGCACTTCTACCTGATGAACGAGCTGGCCCGCGGCGAGCTCGAGCTGCTCGGCGAGCACCTGTCGCTGAAGTCGGTCACCAACGACACCTTCATCGTGGCCGCGATCAACGACCACATCGCGCCGTGGCGGACGTCGTTCCAGTCGACCACCCTGCTCGGCGGCGACGTCACCTTCACGCTGTCCAACGGCGGCCACATCGCCGGCGTGGTCAACCCGCCCGGCCAGAAGGCCAAGTACTGGATCGGCACCGTCGGCGGCGACTCCGCGCCGGACGCCGACACGTGGAAGCAGCGGGCCACCGAGGTGAAGGCCTCCTGGTGGGAGCCGTGGCGCGACTGGATGGGCGAGCGCGGCGGCGGGATGCGCCAGCCGCCGCCCATCGGCTCGGACGCGTACCCGCCGCTCGAGGACGCGCCCGGCTCGTACGTCCTCGGTACCGGCTGACCCCCGTGCGGCCCCTGCCCGTGGGGCGAGTGGGTGATGGCCGTACTCCGTGTGCGCATCGGGATTGACGGTGCGGTCCTCCCTCGGCACGGTGTTGCGTGGAGCGCGCTTCGCGTGCGCTCTGCGCAACGCCCGCCGCCCGCCCGTCCCGAGGGTGCCGCCATGGACCGCCACGCCTCCGTCGACCTCCGCCGTCACGTGGACCAGGCCGTGGGCCCGTCCTACGACCGCGTCTTCCTGCGTCTGGACCTCCTGTTGGCGAGCCGCGAGGGCCGGTGCGCCTGCGCGGTGTGCTCGTCGCGGGTCGCCGACGAGCGCGCGCGGTTGGTGAGGTCGCTCCCGCCGGTCTGACCGCCGCCGTGGTCGCTGCTGTGGTCGCTGCTGTGACGAACCGTGCACCCGGGGTGACCGGTGCCACTGCGGCACCGACCGCGTGGGGTCGTGCTTGGTAAACTGAGCACGTCACCGACGACGCGGAGGTTCCACCATGGCCACCCCGACTGCCGACCCCACGATCGAGTCCGCCCGTGAGCAGGCCCTCGACATGATCACGCAGGTCCAGGAGGCCGGTCTCCGTCTCGCGGGGGCCGTCGCCGAGAGCTGGACCTCGGTACTGCGCGGCGTCCCGGGCCTCGTGCCCGGTGCCGCGGACGCACCGGCCGGCGCGACGGGCGCCGGTCTGCCCACCGCCGCCGGCCTGCCCCGCAGCGCGGCCGAGGCCGTCGACCGGTTCTACGACACCGGCGTGCAGGTCCTCGAGGCGCAGCGCTCCGCGGTCCACCACGTGCTCGGCGCCACCGCGCCCGCGCTCCTGCGCCCGCTGACGGTCGTCACGCCGCCGGCCGCCCGTCGCTGACCGGCGTGTCCGACCCGGGCCGGGCCTGGGACGACCACCGTCGTGCCCTGGGCGGGTTCATCCGGAGCCAGCGCAAGCTGGCCCGGCTCTCGCTGCGGCAGCTCTCGGCCCTGAGCAACATCTCCAACCCCTACCTCAGCCAGATCGAGCGGGGACTCCACGAGCCCTCGGTGCGCGTCCTGCACGCGATCGCCGAGGCGCTCGACATCTCGGCCGAGAACCTGCTGCTGCAGGCCGGCCTGGTGCGCGAGCAGGCCGGGAGGTCCCCGGCCGAGGCCGGCGAGTCGTCCACCGAACGGGCGATCCGCGCCGATTCCCGTCTCACCGACGGCCAGAAGGAGGCGCTGATCTCCGTGTACCGCAGCTACACCGCAGGCCCGCCCGAGGGGAGGGACGCCCGATGAGCGCCCTCGCCGCCGACCCGCCCCACGGGTCCCCGTACGACCCCGGACCCGGCTCCGGACCCGACCTCGGCACCGTCGGCGACGTGACCGTCGCCGGCCACCACCTGCACGTCTGCCACCGGCCGGGTGCTCCCGGGCGCCGCCCGCTGGTGCTGGTCAACGGCATCGGCGCGAGCCTCGAGTTCCTCGACCCGCTCGTCGCGGCGCTCGACCCGCAGCGGCCCGTCCTGCGCTTCGACGTGCCCGGCATCGGGGGGTCCCCGACACCGTGCGTGCCGCTGCCCATGGCCGGCCTCGCGTTCCTGCTCGCCGGCCTGCTCGACGAGCTCGGCCGCGCCCGCGCCGACGTGCTCGGGCTGTCGTGGGGCGGGGGCATCGCGCAGCAGTTCGCGCTCCAGCACCCCGACCGCACCGGCAAGCTGGCCCTGGTCAGCACCGGCATGGGTGCGGTGATGGTGCCGGCGCGGCTGAGCGTGCTGGCCAAGATGCTCACGCCGCGGCGCTACAACGACCGCAACTACCGCCACGACGCCGGCGCGGAGATCTACGTCGGGGAGTCGCAGGCCGACGTCGACGAGGTCTTCTCCCGGGCCCGTCCGGTCGCCCCGCGCGGGTACCTCTACCAGCTCCTGGCGCTCATGAGCTGGACGAGCTTCCCCGTGCTGCCGTTCATCGCCGCGCCGACGCTCGTGCTCAACGGGCGCCTCGACCCGGTCATCCCGGTGGTCAACGCCCACATCATGGGCGCGCTGCTCCCGCAGAGCACCGTGCACCTGCACGAGGGCGGGCATGTCGGCATCCTGACCCGCCCGCACGACCTCGGTCCGGTGCTCGAGGACTTCCTGGACCGCTGAGCTGCCGGGCGCCGCAACGCTCGCCTAGGGTCGGTCCGTGACCGGGTCGACGACGGACTGGCGGACCTGGGTGCCTGAGCGGCTCCCGTACCCCGAGGTGCCGGTGGGCGCCCTGCTCGACGGGGCGGCCCGCCGCTTCGGCGACCGCGTCGCGTTCTCCCACCACGACCGCACGCTGACCTACACCGAGCTGTGGCGGGCGGCCTGCGGGTTCGCCCACCACCTGCAGGCGCGGGGCGTGCAGCCCGGCGACGTCGTGGGCGTGCACCTGCCCAACACGCTCGCCTTCCCCGTCGCGTACCACGGGATCCTGCTGGCCGGGGCGACGTTCAGCCCGGTCAGCCCGCAGCTGCCGCCCGAGGGCGTCGCCGCCCAGCTCGCCGACGCCCGCGCGGTGGCGGTGGTCGGGCTGCGCGACGTCGGCGCCGGCGTGCCGCTGATCCCCACCGACGGCGTCGGCCTCGGGTCGGAGGACGCCGACGCCCCGCCCGTGGTCGACCTGGACCCGACGGTCGCGCGCGCCCACCTCTCGTACACCGGCGGCACCACCGGCCACCCGAAGGGCGTCGTGCTCACCCACGCCAACGTGGTGGCCAACGTGCTGCAGTACGCCTGCCACACCACCGGCTCGCACCCCGAGCACGGGGTCGCCGGCGACGTCACCGTCGAACAGGTGGGCCCGGCCGAGGAGTGGCCCACGCGCCTCGGCGAGGGCGTCGGCATCGCCGTCGCCCCGTGGTTCCACGCGATGGGCACGGTCGGCGGCATGACGGTCCCGCTGGTCACCGGGACGACGGTGATCGTGCACGAGCGCTTCGACCCCGCCCGCTTCCTCGCCGACGTCGAGGCGCACCGGGCGACGGCCGTGACCGGCGCCCCGCCGCTGTTCCACGCCCTGCTCGCGCACCCCGACGCCGCGTCCCGCGACCTCACCTCGGTGCAGGCCATCAGCTCGGGCGCCGCGCCGATGCCGCTCGCGCTGGCCGAGCGCCTCGCCGAGCGGATGCCCGAGGCCGTGATCGTCGAGGGCTACGGCATGACCGAGGCGACGATGGGACTGACCTTCGGCGCGACGGCCCGCTCGGCGCACCGCCGCATCGGCACGGTCGGGGTCCCGGTGCCCGACACCGAGATCGTCGTCGGCGAGCCCGGCGCCCCGGTGCCGGCCGGCGAGCCCGGCGAGGTGTGGGCCCGCGGGCCGCAGGTGATGGTCGGCTACCTCGACCGTCCCGAGGACACCGCCGCGACGCTGGTCGACGGCTGGCTGCGCACCGGCGACATCGGCGTGCTCGGCGAGGACGGCCTGCTCGAGATCGTCGACCGGGCCAAGGACATGCTGCTCTACAAGGGCTACAACGTGTATCCGCGCCACCTCGAGGAGCTGCTCGCCGCGCAGCCGGAGGTGGCGTCGGCGGCCGTCGTGGGCCGCGCCGACGCGGCGGTGGGGGAGGAGCCCGTGGCGGTGGTCGTGCCGGCGCCCGGGGTCACGCTCGACCACGACGCCGCGGCGCGGCTGGTGGCCGCGGTGGCCGAGCACCTGGCGTCCTACCAGCGGCTGCGCGCGCTGCACGTCGCCGAGGCGCTGCCGGTGTCCGCGGCCGGCAAGGTGCTCAAGCGCGAGCTGCGCGAGCAGGTGGGGGACGCGGGGTCGCTCGACGCGCCCGTCTGGCGCCGTGACCAGGGCTGAGATCCCCGCCGCGGCGCTAGGCTGGGCGGCATGGCCCGGATCCGCATCGTGCGCGCCGCCGACGGACGGCAGTGGATGGTGCGCCAGAAGATGGAGTGGACCGATCCGGCCACCGGCGAGGACTTCGAGCACGACATGCAGGGCGGCCGGCTCGCGGCCATCGGCATCGTCTCGATCATGGGTCTGCTCTGGGTCGCGCTCTTGGCGTGGTGGTTCACGGGCAGCCAGGGCGTCGTCGTGCCCGTCTGGGTCTGGCTGATCCTGCTGCTCATCGCGGCGTTCTTCCCCGGCCGCTGGGTGCTGCGCCGCCCGCGCACGCTGGTGGCCGAGACGCCGGGCGGTTCGGACGGCTCGTCGCCCGAGCGGTGGGTCGGCTGGGTGCGCGGCACGAGCGCGGCGCGCGAGGAGATGTCGGCCACCATCCGGAGCCTCGAGACCCGCGCGACCCCCGCCTACGCCGACAGTCCCCTGCAGCCGGTGAGCTGATCGGCCGGTGAGCTGAGATGCCCGAGCTGCCCGAGGTCGAGGCCCTCGCCGAGCACCTGCGCACGCACGCGCTGGCCCGGCCGGTGGCGCGCGTCGACCTCGCGAGCATGACGGCGCTCAAGACGTTCGACCCGCCGCTGTCGACGCTCACCGGCCGGCTCGTCACCGGGGCGGCGCGGCACGGGAAGTTCCTGGACGTGGAGCTCGAACGGCCGGACACGGAGCGCAGCGGAGCTGGACCATCGACGCTGCACCTGGTCGTGCACCTGTCGCGGGCCGGCTGGCTGCGCTGGCACGACCAGGCGTCGACCACCCCGCCGAAGCCGGGCAAGGGGCCGCTGGAGTTCCGCGTGCACCTCGAGACGGTCGGCGGGCCGGGGTTCGACCTCACCGAGGCCGGCACGCAGAAGCGCCTGGCCGTGTACCTCGTCACCGATCCGCAGCAGGTGCCCGGCATCGCGAAGCTGGGCCCGGACGCGCTCTCGCTCGGGCGCGCGGAGTTCGGCGAGCTCCTGGCGGGGCGCACCGAGCGGCTCAAGACGCTGATCGTCGACCAGCAGGTCCTCGCCGGCATCGGCAACGCCTACTCCGACGAGATCCTCCACGTCGCGAAGCTGTCGCCGTTCGCCGCCGCCGGCAAGCTCGACGCCGAGGCGGTCGACCGCCTGCACGCCGCGATGATCGGGGTGCTGTCCGAGGCCGTGGACCGCGCGGTGGGCCAGGACGCGGCCCGCCTCAAGGGCGAGAAGCGCTCCGGGATGCGGGTGCACGCCCGCACGGGGCTGCCGTGCCCGGTCTGCGGCGACACCGTGCGCGAGGTCTCCTACGCCGAACGGTCCTTCCAGTACTGCCCCACCTGCCAGACGCAGGGGCGTGCACTGGCGGACCGCCGCCTGTCGCGTCTGGTCAAATAGGTGCCGTGCCCAGCTGGCTGACCGATCCGCGCCTGGTCGCCGCCGTCGTGGTGGCGATCGCGCTGGTGGCCGCCGTGCTGGTGTACCGACGGGTCAAGCGGCGCAACCAGTTCGCGTCGCCGCTGGAGCGCGCGACGTTCTCGACGCTGCACACGGTGTCCCTGGCCGCGCCGGCACTGCGCGAGGGGCTCTCGGAGGGCTCCGCGCAGTTCGCCGTCCCGTACCTGCGGACGCTGCTCGACACCGAGGCGCTGTCGATGACGGGGGCGGACTGCGTGCCGCTGGCCTGGGACGGCGAGGCCGAGCACCACAGCCTGGACGTGCGCCAGTACGCCGAGAAGTGCATGCGGACCGGACGCCAGCAGGTGGCGAGCCGCAAGGACATCGAGTGCGGGTCGCAGGAGTGCCCGGTGCGCGGCATCGTCGTCGTGCCGCTCGAGGTCGACGGCAACGTCGCCGGCACGCTCGCCGCGGTCAGCGCGGACACCCCGGGGCCGGTGCTGCTGCGCGCGTCGGCCGAGGTCGCGCGCTACGTGTCGAGCCAGCTCGAGCTCGCCGACCTCGACGAGTCCCGCGCGCGGCTCAACCGCGCCGAGGTCCGGGCCCTGCGCGCGCAGATCTCGCCGCACTTCATCTACAACGCGCTCAACACCGTCGCGTCGTTCATCCGCACCGACCCCGAGCGGGCGCGCGAGCTGCTCATGGAGTTCGCCGACTTCACCCGCTACTCGTTCCGCCAGGCCGGCGAGTACACGACGCTGGCCGACGAGCTCAAGAACATCGACCGCTACCTGACCCTCGAGCACGCCCGCTTCGGCAACCGCCTGACCGTCAAGGTGCAGGTGGCGCCCGAGGTCCTCTCGGTGGTGCTGCCGTTCCTGGCCCTGCAGCCACTGGTGGAGAACGCGGTGCGCCACGGCCTGTCGGGCAAGCCCGGCGGCGGCACGGTGACGCTCACGGCCGAGGACTCGGGCGCGGAGTGCACGATCACCGTCGAGGACGACGGCGTCGGCATGGACCCCCAGGCGCTCAAGGAGGAGAACCGCGACGCCCACCTCTCGGGCGCGCACGTCGGCCTCGGCAACGTCGACGACCGCATGCGCTCGGCGTTCGGCCCCGACTACGGGCTCGTCGTCGAGACCGAGCGCGGGGCCGGGACGAAGATCATCCTGCGCGTGCCGAAGTTCCGGGCGGGCGTGCGGGTCTGACGGCGGTCTGCCGATCCTCCCCGGCCCGCATAGGGTCGATCTCATGCAGATGCGGTTCGGCTCGGCCCTGTCCTCGGTGCTGCCCGGTCCCCTCGCCGCGGCGACGGGCACGCGCACGGTCAGCGTGGTGCGGCTCCAGGGCGTGATCGCGGCGACGACCGGGCCGGTGCCGCGGGCTGTCATCAACATCAACACCGTCGAGGACGCCCTCAAGCGCGCCTTCACCGCCGACCGCGTCGAGGCCGTGGCGCTGGTGGTCAACTCGCCGGGCGGGTCAGCCACGCAGTCGGCCCTGGTCGCCGACCGCATCCGTGGGCTCGCCCAGGAGCACGAGGTGCCGGTGCTGGCGTTCTGCGAGGACGTCGCCGCGTCGGGCGGCTACTGGCTCGCCTGCGCCGCCGACGAGATCTACGCGCACCCCACCTCGCTCGTCGGGTCGATCGGCGTGGTCTCGGGCGGCTTCGGGCTGACCGGGCTCATCGAGCGCTACGGCATCGAGCGCCGCCTGCACACCGCCGGCGAGAACAAGGCGCGCCTCGACCCGTTCCAGCCCGAGAAGGCCGAGGACGTCGAGTGGCTGCTCGGGATGCAGTCCGAGCTCCACGAGCTGTTCATCGAGTGGGTTCGCTCGCGGCGCGGGGACGCCCTGCGCGAGACCGCGGACCTGTTCACGGGTGAGGTCTGGACCGGCCGGCGCGCCCTGGAGCTGGGCCTGGTCGACGATCTCGGCACCGCCCGCGAGGTGCTGGCCCGCCGGTTCCCCGGCGCGGAGCCGACCACCGTCGAGCCCCGCCGGCCCCTGCTCGCCCGGCTCGGTCTGGGTGGGGTCCTGGGTCCCGCCGCCGCCCCGACGGCCGCGCTCGACCCGATCGGCACGGCGATGGAGTGGTTCGAGCACCGCTCGCTGTGGAGCCGCTTCGGGCTCTGAGTTCGGGGGCCGGGGTTGTCGGGGGTGCTCGCTAGACTCGAACACGTGTTCGACATCGGTTTCCAGGTGGTGCCGGCGGGGCTGGAGGAGCTCCCTGCCGGTGCGGCGCTGGCGGCTGTGCTCGAGGGTCTGGACCCGGCGCGGGTGGCCCCGTGGGACACGGTGCGGTTGGTGGCTGCGCAGCGCCGCCAGCTGGCCCACCAGCAGGCGTGTTTCCACGCCTGTGCCCGGGAGGCGGCGCTGGCCGACCCCGACGCCCCGGGAGGGCGCGCGGAGCGGGACGTGGCCGGGGCCGGCGATGAGCTGCGGGCGGTGCTGGCGGCCTCGCGCAC
>CADCTH010000531.1 GCA_902805495.1 uncultured Actinomycetospora sp. | reverse complement strand
GAAGCAGGTGTTCGGCGAGATCCTGCCGCACCTCGCGCCCGACGCGGTCCTGGGTTCGAACACCTCGACGCTGCCGATCACCGGCCTCGCCGAGGGCGTCGACGGCGCCGAGGACGTCGTGGGCCTGCACTTCTTCTCGCCGGTCGACAAGATGCCGCTCCTGGAGATCATCAAGGGCGAGAGGACCAGCGACGCGACGTTGGCCAAGGCCATCGACATCGCCCTGCAGATCAAGAAGACGCCGATCGTCGTCTCCGACAGCCGCGGGTTCTTCACCAGCCGCGTCATCGGCACGTTCATCAACGAGGCCGTGGCCATGCTGGGCGAGGGCGCCGCGCCGTCGTCGATCGAGCAGGCCGGGTCGCAGGCCGGCTACCCGGCCCCGCCGCTGCAGCTGATGGACGAGCTGACCCTCACGCTGCCGCAGAAGATCCGCCAGGAGACCCGGCGCGGGGTCGAGGAGGCGGGCGGCACCTGGGTGGAGCACCCCTCCGAGGCCATCATCGACCGGATGGTCGAGCTGGGCCGCAAGGGCCGCTCGTCCGGCGCGGGCTTCTACGAGTACGACGAAGCCGGGAAGCGCACGCGGCTGTGGCCGGGCCTGACCGAGGAGTTCGGCGCGGCAGCCAAGGACGGCAGTGTGGGGGGCGACCTGCCGTTCGAGGACATGCAGGAGCGCATGCTCTTCGCCGAGGCCCTCGAGACCGTGAAGTGCTTCGACGAGGGTGTCCTGCACACCATCGCCGACGCCAACATCGGCTCGATCATGGGCATCGGCTACCCGGCCTGGACCGGTGGCGTGGCCCAGTACATCGACGGCTACCCCGGCGGCCTGCCCGGGTTCGTCGAGCGCGCCCGCATCCTGGCCAAGGCCTACGGCGACCGCTTCGCGCCCCCGGCCTCCCTGGTCGAGAAGGCGGAGAAGGGGCAGACGCTGCGCGGGGAGTGACCGCTCCCCCTGACTGACCGAAGGGCCCCTTCGCTCGACGCGTTCGAGCGGAGGGGCCCTTCGCTCGAACCGACCCGCCCCGCACTCCACCGACCCATACCGTCAGCCCTGACTGTCTCGTAGGCTCGCCGTCGACCACGGACCGCGAGGAGGACGAGGGCCCCATGGGTGTGCTGGACGGCGTCAAGATCATCGAGGTCGCGGGGATCGGCCCGGGGCCGTTCGCGGCGATGATGCTCGCCGACATGGGCGCGGACGTCCTGCGCATCGACCGGCCGGCCGGGGGCCGCGGGCTCTCGCTCGGCAACGAGACCAAGGACGTCCTCGCCCGCGGGCGCCGGTCGGTGGCCCTGGACCTCAAGTCGCCCGACGGGCTGGAGGTGCTGCTCGACCTCGTCGGCACCGCGGACGTCCTGGTCGAGGGCTACCGCCCCGGCGTGGCCGAGCGCCTCGGCTTCGGACCCGAGGCGTGCCACGCCCGCAACGAGCGCCTCGTCTACGGGCGCATGACCGGGTGGGGCCAGGAGGGCCCGAACGCGGCGCGCGCCGGGCACTACCTCACGTACCTCTCCACCGCCGGCGTCGTCGCGCACGTCGAGGGCCCGGACGGGGCGCCCGGCATCCCGATCAACCTCGTCGGCGACTTCGGCGGCGGCGGCATGCTGCTCGTGGTCGGCGTGCTCGGCGCACTGGTCGAGCGCGGCACGTCGGGGCGCGGGCAGGTCGTCGACGCGGCGATCGTCGACGGCGCCGCGCTGCAGATGGCGATGGTCTACGGGATGCGCGCCGGCGGGCTGTGGCCGAACCCGCGGGGCCAGAACCTGCTCGACGGCGGCGCCCCGTTCTACGAGCACTACCGCTGCGCCGACGGCGGCTGGGTCGCGGTCGGCGCCATCGAGCCGCAGTTCTACGCCGAGCTGATGACCAACCTCGGCCTCGCCGGCGAGGACATCGCCGCCCACCAGTGGGACACGGCGCGCTGGCCGGAGTTCCGCGCGCGGCTCGCGGAGGTGTTCGCGACCCGCACGCGCGACGAGTGGGCCGCGGACCTGGAGCCCACCGACGCCGTCGTCGCCGCGGTGCTCGACATGGACGAGGCGCACGCGCACCCCCACAACCAGGCCCGCGGGCTGTTCATCGACGCCTTCGGCGTGCGCCAGCCCGCGCCCGCCCCGCGCTTCGACCGCACCCCCAGCGCCACGGCCGGCGCGCCGGCGGCGCCGGGCCAGCACTCCGCCGAGGCGCTCGCCGACTGGGGCATCGACCCCGCACGCGTGGCGAAGCTGCAGGAAGCGGGCGTCGTCCACCAGACCTAGGCTCTGGTCTTCGGGCGTGTGCGTGCTGCGAGAGGAGGGCCCGTGATCCTGACCCCGGCCGGGGCGTGGCGAGCGCTCGGCAACGTGCGCGACCGCGTCCTCGAGGGGCCGCTCGCCGACCTGCGCCGCATGCCCCGCACGGCGATCGACACCGGTCCCGGCGACCCGGCGGCCGCCGGCGTGGGCCGGGCCCACGGGCTCGCGCGCTCGGGGTCGGTGAGCACCTACCGCTACGCCGTGCACCCCACCGCGCGGCTGCGCGGCTCGCCGGTGCTCCTGGTGTCGCCGCTCGGGGCGTGCGGCGTCGCGTTCGACCTGCGGCGCGGCAACAGCCTCGTCGAGCACCTCGTCGGCGAGGGCCGCTCCGTGCACCAGGTCGACGACGAGGATCTCGTCGGCCACGGCGGCGCGATCTCGCCGAGCCCGGCCGACCTCGAGCGCTGGGTCGACGAGATCCTCCCCCACGTCGTGCGGACGGTCAGCGCGCACCACGACGGCGCCCCGGTGCACCTCGTCGGCTGGTCGATCGGCGGCCTGCACGGCGTGCTCAGCGCCGCCGGGCACCCCGACCTCCCGCTCGCGTCGGTCACCGCGATCGCGACGCCCTTCGCGCTGGACGAGGTGCCGCCGGTGGTCCGCGCGCGCCCCCTGGCCGTGGCGGCGGGCGGCCCGGTGCTCGCGACGCTGCAGACCCTGCTGGCGATCATGCCGCTCCCGCGACTGCTGCGGGCCCTGCGCCTGGGCTCGCTGGACGAGCTGCTCACCGCCCCCCTGACGATGATCGCCCGGCTCGACGACCGCGAATTCCTCGCCCAGATCGAGGCCGTCGACGACCTCCGCGCGCAGATCGGCGAGCAGGCCCGCTACGTCGGCACCTACTTCCGCAACATGGTCGCGGCCGAGGACCTCGCGGAGGGCCGCGTGCCCGTCGGCCACCGGGTGGTCGACCTCGGCGAGCTGCGCCGCCCCGTGCTGCTGGTCGCCGGTGAGAACGACCGCGTCGTCCCGCCCCGCGCCGTGCGCGCGGGCGCCCGCCGCCTCACCGGCGCCGAGACCCGGCTGACGACCGCGCCCGGCGGGCACCTCGGTGTGCTGGCCGGGCGCGCGGCCAAGGACACGACCTGGGCGCGACTGTGCGCGTTCCTCGACCGGCACGACGCCCCGGCCACGGTCGAGGGCAGCAGCCCGACGAGCCGCCGCTCGCTGCGCCCCGCCCGGCTGACGCGGCGCCGGGCGATCGAGCCCGTCCGGTCCACGCCGACGGCCGCGGAGACGATCGAGGAGGGGCCCGGCGAGACGGCCGACGAGACCGTGGAGCCGCCGCCCGCGATCACCAGCGAACCGGAGCCCGAGGACCCCGACAGCCCCGCCGGCGACGACCCCGACGTCGCCGACGTCGCCGACGCCCCGGCCCCCAGGGAGACGGGCGGCCGGTCGCGACCGGCGCGACGGTCCACCCGGCTGCCCGCCCCGAAGCGGGCGTCCCGGACCCCGCGCCGGCGTTGAGCGCCCGGTCCGGGTTCGGGCTGCCGATCACGCGGGGTCGTCTACTGTGACGGCGTGGTCTCGTTGCGCGATGCCCGCCGTGATCGAGGGTGGTCGCAGACCACGGCCGTGACCCGCCTGCGCGAGCTCGCCGAGCGGGGCCGGGTCGACGTGGCGAGCGCCGCCAGCCTCAAGACCCAGCTGTCGCGCTGGGAGAACGGCACCGTGCCCGACGAGCCGTACCGGACGCTGCTCGCCGAGCTCTACGACCGCGAGCTGGGCGAGCTGGGCATCGACGTGACGCCGCACTGGGAGCGCAGCCACGAGATCCCCGGCCTGCTCACCGAGATCCGCGACGAGCTGCGCGAGCTCAACGCCCAGCTGCGCGACCACCGCCGCGACGGGGCCGCGCCCCGCGCCTGACCCGGGGGGTCAGCGCTGCGGCGGCGTGCTGCCGACGACGTGCAGGTGCGCCCGCTGCTCGCCCACCTCGGCGGTGCGCGCGAGCACCAGCCCGAGGGCGGCGACCGAGACGGTGCCCACGGCGGCGACGGCCTCCGCGGTCAGGTCGAGCACGTCGGCGAGAGGGCGCAGCGGCGCCAGCAGCACGTTCACGGAACCCCTACGGCGTTCGGCTGATCGAGGGTCGGACGGAGACCCGCGCGGCGTCGGCGGCAACGGTGCCGCCCCACGCCGGGGCCTCTCGTCAGCTCGTCACACCATCGTGCCAGCGCGGCGCCACACCGGAACCGGCGTCACCCGATTTCACACGCCAGAGGCAGCGCACTGCGACGACCGGTCGATGCGCTGCGCCGATCGGCGGGGCGCTTCTGCTGACCGGCCGTGGCGATCTCTGCGCGCGCCGTCACGGACGTGAATCCCTACGGTGGCGGGGTGCGCCATCGCCAGCTCGGTTCGAGCGACCTGCAGGTCTCGGAGATCTCCCTCGGGTCCTGGTTGACCTACTCCGGCGGCGTCGAGGCGGACGCCACGGCCGCGTGCACGCGCGCCGCGTTCGACGCCGGCATCACCTTCTTCGACACCGCCAACGTCTACGGCCGCGGTGCCGCCGAGGAGGCCTGGGGCCAGATCCTCGCCGACTACCGGCGCGAGGACTACGTGCTCGCGACGAAGGTCTACTTCCCGATGTCCAACAGCGACCGGGGCCTGTCGCCGGCCCAGATCGCCAAGCAGATCGACGCCTCGCTGCGCCGGCTGCGCACCGACCACGTCGACCTCTACCAGTGCCACCGGTTCGACGCGGACGTGCCGATCGAGGACACGATGGAGGCGCTGGCCGAGGTGGTGCGCGCCGGCAAGGCCCGCTACCTGGGCTTCAGCGAGTGGACGCCCGACCAGATCCGGGCCGGGCTCGCCGCGTGCCCGGACGACGTGGCGCTGGTGTCGTCGCAGCCGCAGTACTCGATGCTGTGGCGCGCGCCCGAGGCCGAGGTCTTCGGCGTCACCGCGGAGCACGGCATCTCCAACATCGTGTGGTCGCCGATGGCCGAGGGCGTGCTGACGGGCAAGTACCGCCCGGGCGAGCCGGTGCCGGTCGACTCGCGCGCGGCCAGCGACGAGATGAACGGCTTCATCAAGCAGAAGCTCACCGACCGCACGCTCGAGGCCGTGCAGCGCCTGGTGCCGGTGGCCGAGGGCGCCGGTCTGTCGATGGCCGAGATGGCGCTGGCCTGGGTGCTGCGCCGCCCGGAGCTCGCGTCGGCGATCGTCGGCGCGTCGCGTCCCGAGCAGGTGCACGCCAACGCCGCGGCGGCGGGCATCGAGCTCTCCGCCGACACCCTCGCCGCGATCGACGAAGCCCTCGGCGACGTCCCGGTCACCGGGTCCCAGCTCGCCCCCGGCGCTTCGGCGGGCATCAGCCACCGCTAACGGGGCAGGCGCCGCCAGGCCCAGCGGGGCAGCAGGCGCATCGCGGTGAACAGCAGCCGCAGCGCGCCGGGCACCCAGACGACGTCGCGTCCGATGCCGCGCGCCGTCGCCTCCGCCACCTGCTCCGGCGTCGACGACAGGGGCGCGGGCGACAGGCCGCTGTCCGCGGTCATCCGCCCGACGACGAACCCGGGGCGCACGAGCGTGAGGTGGACGCCGCTGCCGTGCAGCGCGTCGGCGAGCCCGGAGGCGAAGCCGTCGAGGCCGGCCTTCGCCGAGCCGTACACGTAGTTGGCCCGCCGCACGCGCACCCCGGCGACCGACGAGAACACCACGATCTCGCCGCGCCCGCGCGCCCGCAGCCGCGCGGCGACCTCGGTGAGCACCGCGACCTGCGCGACGTAGTCGGTGTGCACCACGGCCACGGCGTGCGCGACGTCGTGCTCGGCGCGGGCCTGGTCGCCGAGCACGCCGAACGCCACGACGACCGTGTCGGGCACCCCGTGCGCGGCCTCCACCGCGTCGAGCACCGCGGCCTGGCCGGCCAGGTCGTCGGCGTCGAACTCGACGGTCGCGACCTCCGCGCCGGCCTCGCGCACGCTCGCCACCTCGTCGGCGAGGTCGTCGGCGCGGCGCGCGGCCAGCACCACCGTCGCGGCGCCTCCCGTCGCGGCGAGCCGGCGCGCGAGCGCCACCCCGATCTCGCTGCGACCACCGAGGACGAGCACGACCGGGGAGGCGGGAGGCACGGCGGGCAGCGTAGGGAGCACGTCCTCGCCACGCGGGGCCCTGGGCCGTACCGTCTCGCGGACCACCGGTGAGGAGGGGTGTGGACGCGGTGAAGATGCTGCACGCGCTGATCCCGCCCCACGCGCTCGACGCCGTCCGGCGGGCGTTCGAGCGGCACGCGGTGCTCGGGATGACCATCGTCGAGGTCCGCGGTCCGGGGACGGACGGTCACCGGTCGGTGCACCGCGGGGCGGTGGTCACCGACGGTCTCGTCCCCTGCCTGCGGATCGAGTCGATCGTGCACGACGACGTCGTCGACCGGGTCGTCGACGAGGTCACGGCCGCCGTCCGGGCCGAGGGCCGCCTGTGGGTCGTGCCGCTGGACCTCGTCACGCGGGTCCGGACCGGAGAGCGCGGGGCGGACGCGGTCTGAGATCGAGCGCCACGGCGTGTGACGGTGCGTGACCGTGCAGAGGGACCGTCTGACGCACACCTTGCTCCACTGGGCGGAATCGGGTGTCGTCCGGTGCCCGGTCCCGTCAGGATGCGGGGAGCGCGAGCCATCGGAAGAGGTGGTGTGGGGTGAGGTCGACGGACGCGATCGGACGTCACCACCGCGGGCCCGCGCCGACGCTCGAGCACCGGGCGCTCTTCCACGACGGCGACGACGAGCTGGTCGCCGGGGTCGTGGCGCACGTGCGTGCCGGCCTCGAGGCCGACGACGCAGCCGTGGTCGCGCTGCCCGCGGCGCACCTCGACCTCGTCCGGGAGGCGCTGGGCGACGACGCCGGCGCGGTCGTCCTGCAGGACGTGCTCGCCCTCGGGCGCAATCCCGCACGGCTGCTGCCCGCCCTGCACCGCTTCGCCGACGAGCACCAGGGATGGCGCGTCCGCGTGGTGTGCCAGGCGTGGTCACCGGACCGGCGGCCGGAGGAGCGCGACGCCTGCCTGCAGCACGACGCGCTGGCCAACCTCGCGTTCGCCGACCACGCGGTCGCGCTGCTGTGCCCCTACGACACGCGCCTCCTCGACGACGCCACCGCCGCCGACGCCCGCGCCGCGCACCCGCTGGTGGTCGAGGACGGCGCCACCGTCGCCAACCCCACGTACGGCGACCCGCTCAAGCTCGCCGAGGCCGTCGTCGGACCGCTCTCCGAGGCCCCGGACGAGGGCGAAACGCTGGTCTACAGCGCCCCGCACGGCCCGCGCGCCGTCCGCCTGGCCGTCGCCGAGCACGCCGCCGACGCCGGCCTGCGCCCGGACCGCGTCGCCGACCTGTGCCTGGCCGTGCACGAGGTCGCGCTCAACACCGTCGTGCACACCGACGGGCGCGGCATCCTCTCGCTCTGGCACACCGACGACCGCGTCGTCGCGGAGATCCAGGACTCCGGCTACGTCGAGGACCCGCTGGTCGGGCGCCACCCGCCGGGCCCCGCCGACGGCCGTGGCTACGGCCTCTACCTGACCCACCGGCTCTGCGACCTCGTGCGCCTGCAGAGCACGCGCGACGGCGGGACGACGGTCCGCATGACGATGTACCTGGACGAGGGCCCGCGCTAGCGTCCCGGTGCCATGGACCGCACCGCCCTCCGCACCGCCCTCGAGTCCGAACGCCTGGCGCTCGCCGACGTGGTCGACACGCTCGGCGCCGAGGAGTGGCGGGCGCCGTCCCTGTGCACCGGCTGGACCGTGCAGGACGTCGTCGCGCACATGACGCTGACGTCGCGGCTCACCCGGCTCGGCGCGATCCGCGCCGTGCTCGCGGCGCGCGGCGACATCAACCGCATGATCGACGAATCCGCCCGGGCGCGGGCGGCCGAGTACTCGCCCGTCGAGCTCGCCGCCCAGCTCCGGGAGACCGCGGGTTCCGAGCGCCGCCCACTGGGGACGCAACCCCGCGACCCGCTCGTCGACGCGCTCGTGCACGCCCAGGACATCACCCGGCCGCTCGGGCTCCCGCACGCGATGCCGCCCGAGCACGTGGTGCCGGCGCTGGAGCAGGTGTGGGGGTCGTCGTTCTACGGGACGCGGAAGCGCCTCGCCGGCCTGCGGCTCGTGGCGACCGACGCCGACTGGTCCGCGGGCGACGGCGACCGCGAGGTCCACGGGCCGGCGGGCGAGCTGCTGCTCGTCGCGACGGGACGGTCCGCGGGGGTGGCGGCGCTGGCCGGGGACGGCGCCGACGAGGTGGCCGCACGCCTGGGCTAGGGGCATCCGACGCACGGTGGCGGTCGAGGGCTCCCGTCACACCGATGGCGGAACCACGGGCCCCTGCACCCGCTATTCTGTGACGCTCGGTGAGTACGAGAAGGAGGTCGCGATGTCGACCACACACCTGCGGACGGCGGAGATCGAGGGCGACTTCGTCGTGTTCCTCATCGGCGCGCGGTGGGACCTCCGGCACCCCGTGCGCACGTTCCGCGACCTCGGTGGCCGCCGCGGGATGACCCACATGCTCCGGTACCTGAGCGAGCGGCCGGAGAAGGGCCTGCTCGGCTACACGATGGGCTTCCCGGTGATCGTCCAGTACTGGCGCTCGTTCGAGCACCTCGAGGCGTTCGCACGGGACCGCGACGATCCCCACCTGGCCGCCTGGCGCAACTACTACCGGCGCAACGCCGAGACCGGGATCTGGCACGAGACGTACCTCGTGCGCGCCGGCGAGTACGAGGCGGTCTACGGCCACATGCCCGAGTACGGACTGGGCAAGGCCGGCCGTACGGTGCCGCTCGGCGACGCGAGCTCGGCCCGCCGCCGCCTCGGCCGTGTCGCGCGCACGCCCGTGGCGACCTAGGCGCGACGCCGTGGCCCTCGGCATCACGAAGGTGCTGCACGTCAAGCTGCCCGTCACCGATCTCCAGCGCAGCGTCACCTGGTACGGCCGGCTGATGGACCTGGCGCTGGCGCACGAGTTCGTCGAGGAGGACGAGCTGCGCGGAGCGGCCCTGCGCTCGGCCGAGGGCGATTTCTCGATCGCGCTGCGCCTGCGTCAGCACTGCGCGGGCAGTCCCGACCTCACCGGCCACGACGTCGCCGCCTTCCACGTGGTGAGCCGGGACGCCCTCCACGACGTGCAGCGGCGGGCCGCCGACCTCGGCGCCGTCCACACCGACGTCCAGGAGCGCGGGCCCGGCCAGGCGGTCGTCGACGTCACCGACCCCGACGGCACGGTGTTGCGCTTCTTCTGGGTCGACCCGGCCGCGAAGGCGGAGACGTTCATCGGCTACGTCTTCGACGGCGACGGGCCGCCGGAGCTCGTCGGCGAGCCCCGGCTGGACGCCCCGGAGGTGCTCGGCCGGTGAGCGTGGCCGACCGGGGCGAGATCACCGCCTTCCTCGGGGTGTCGGACCTGGACGCCGCGCAGGAGTTCTACGGCGACGTGCTGGGCCTCGAGCTCCGGGACGACCGCGGCATCTGGAGCGCGCCCGACGGCACCAGGATCGCGTGGTTCCTCGACCCGGACCGCAACAACCTCTCGCGCCACGAGTTCACCCCGGAGCGTCGATGATCACCGCCGCGCACGCCATCCTCTACAGCAACGACGCCGCGGCGGACCGCGAGGTCCTCGCCGAGATCCTGCGCGGCGGCCGGAGCGTCGACGCCGGCGGGGGCTGGCTGATCCTCGGCCTGCCGCCGGCCGAGGTGGCCGTGCACCCGACCGACGGTCCCCCGCAGCACGAGCTCTACCTCGTCTGCGACGACGTCGAGGCCACCGTCGCCGACCTCACCGAACGCGGCGTCGTCGTCGAGGGCGGGATCAGCGACCAGGGCTGGGGCCTGCTGACGACCATCCGCCTGCCCGGCGGCGGCGCCCTGGGGCTCTACCAGCCCCGGCATCCCCTGGCCGCCGGTCCGGACCGGGCATGAGGAAGGCCCGTCGTCGCTGGTCAGCGAGCCGACGGGCCTGGTGTGGCGGGTGAAGGATTCGAACCTTCGAAGCTTTCGCGACGGATTTACAGTCCGCTCCCATTGGCCGCTCGGGCAACCCGCCAGGGTGTGCCGCCCCGCAGGACGACGTCGGGAAGACTACAGACCGGGTCCCGGCCGCCGTGCAGCCGGGGCCCGCTGTACCCGGCGGACACGTCAAGGAGGACGACGATGGCCAACCCCTCGTTCGACGTCGTGAGCAAGGTCGACCGCCAGGAGGTCGACAACGCCCTCAACCAGGCGAGCAAGGAGCTCTCGCAGCGCTTCGACTTCCGCGGCACCGGCGCTGACGTCTCCTGGGCGGGCGAGGAGGCCATCACGATCACCGCGGAGACCGAGGAGCGCTGCACCGCGGCGATCGACGTCTTCAAGGAGAAGCTGATCAAGCGCGGCATCTCGATGAAGGCGTTCGACGTCGGCGACCCCGCGCTGTCGGGCAAGACCTACAAGGTCACCGGCTCGCTGGTGCAGGGCATCAGCAAGGACAAGGGCAAGGAGATCTCCAAGGTCATCCGCGACGAGGGCCCCAAGGGCATCCAGGCGCAGATGCAGGACGACCAGCTCCGCGTCACGGGCAAGAAGAAGGACGACCTCCAGGCCGTCATCTCCCTGCTCAAGGAGCGCGACTTCGACATCGCGCTGCAGTTCACCAACTACCGCTGACGATGAGCCCGCGCATCGTCGTGGTGGGCGGGGGCTTCACGGGCGCGGGCGTCGCCCATCGGCTGGACGAGCTCGCCCCGGACGCCGACGTGCGTCTCGTCAGCCTCGACGACTACCTGCTCTACGTCCCGCTGCTGCCGCAGGTCGCCGCCGGCGTGCTGCCCCCGCGGGGGGCTGACCGCTCGGCGTCTCCCGGACGGGCACCTCACACCCGGCGGTGCCGGCCACCCGTGCGCGCGTGGCGGGCGACGGTCGCGCCGCCGACGGCCGTCGCCGCGAGGAGGCCGGACGCGAGGAGGAAGGGCGTCTCGTCGCTCGGCGCGCTGCCGTCGCCGGCCTCGACGCCGCCGACGGGGTACTCCGGAGACGCGTGCGTGGTGGTGGCTCCCGCGGAGTCGTGCTCGGAGCCGTCGTCGGACCCGGGGGACGACACGGCCGCGGGCTCGGTCTCGACCTCGTCGCCGTAGGTGGACGACTCGCAGGCCTCGCCGTCGTCGTCGGCGTCGAGACGCTCGGGGTCGCTCGGGTCGGCGTCGAGGGCGTCCTCGGCCTCGGCCTGCGTGGAGAAGTCGTCGCAGTCGCGGTCGGCCGAGGAGACGACGGTGTCGACGGTGTCGACGGGCGAGCTGTCGGCCGACGAATGCGAGGCGCTCGACGATCTCGACGAGCTGGACGAGGGCGTCGCCTCGCCGTCCAGGCCGAGCTCCGTGTGCGCCGGCCGCGGCGGCAGGTCCTCGCGGGCGACGTCGTCGTCGTCGTCGTCCAAGCGGTTCGGGTCGGACGTGTCGGCGTCGTGGACGTCCTGCGCGTCCTCCTGGTACTCGAAGTCCCCGCAGTTGTGGATGTCCGCACCCGCCGCCAGGGCCGCACCGGCGCCGGGACCGAGCAGGGCCAGCAGCGACAGGCCGCCGAGGGCGGCGGCGCGGGTGCGACGGGTCCGGCGGGCGGCGCGGTGAGCGGGCACGGTTCCTCTTCCAGGGCTCGGGCGGCGAGGCGATCACCTCGTCTGCGCGAACCGTCGTCGGGAGATCCGCTGCCGTTATCGGCGATCCCCGAGGACCACCCGGGCGGCGTCATCTCACCGGCGCCGAGCAACCCGCGTCCGGCCCGGGCGTCCTG
>CADCTH010000530.1 GCA_902805495.1 uncultured Actinomycetospora sp. | reverse complement strand
CCGTTGCGGACCTGCTGGCCGCCCTGCCCGACACCGTCGAGGTGCTCGGCCCGGTCGAGCTGCCGCCGGGCACCCGGCTGCCCGGCGCCGACGAGCGCACCGAGGGCGCGGAGCGCTGCCTGGCCCGGGTGCCGCGCGCCGATGGCCGCGCGCTGGCCCGCGAGCTGCACGCCGCCCAGGCCGTGCGCTCGGCCCGCAAGGAGCGCGAGCCGGTGCGTGTCCTCCTCGACCCCCTGGACCCGCTGTAGACACGCCCGCGCCGTCCTGCCATATTCAACTCGTAGGTTGAACACGAGGAGGACGTCATTGCCGAGATGGACCCCGCCGAGCACCACCGCACGGTCGCCGCGGTCTTCACCGAGCGGGTGCGCGGCACCACCGACTGGGACGTGCCGGCGCCCGTCGAGGGTTGGACCGCGCGCGACGTCGTGCGGCACCTCACGACGTGGTTCCCGGGCTTCCTGTCCGCGTCCGGGGTCGAGCTGCCGGCCGGGCCGTCGGTCGACGACGACCCCGTGGCCGCCTGGGAGCACCAGGCCGCCGCGGTGCAGGCGCTGCTGGACGACCCGGAGCGCGCCGACCGCAGCATCGCGAACCCGCACCTCGGCGAGATGACCGTGGCCGGGGCGACGGACATGATCTACACGGCCGACGTCTTCATGCACACCTGGGACCTCGCCCGCGCCACCGGCCAGGACGACCGGCTCGACCCCGGGTTCAGCGCCGCTCTCGTGGACGGGATGGAGCAGATGGAGGAGGCCATCCGCTCCTCGGGCCAGTACGGCGCGCGGGTGTCGGTGCCCGCCGACGCGGACGCCCAGACCCGCCTGCTCGGGTTCATCGGTCGCGACCCCGACTGGAAGCCCGCCTAGACTGGACGGTCGACGGATCCTCGGGGTCGACTCCGCTGCGCTCCGTCTCCCGCCGAGAGAGGACCGATGACCGTCCAGCCCCTGCGCCTGTTCGGCGACCCCGTCCTGCGGACGAGGGCCGAGCCCGTGGTCGACTTCGACCGCGAACTGGCCACCCTCGTCGCCGACCTGCACGAGACCATGCGTGACCAGGGCGGTTCCGGGCTCGCCGCACCCCAGATCGGCGTCGGGTTGCGGGTCTTCGTGTTCCGCGCCGAGGGCGTCGAGGGCCACATGGTCAACCCGACGTGGAACGCCGTCGACGGCACCGAGCAGTTCGGGCCGGAGGGCTGCCTGTCCATCCCCGGCCTGCGCTTCGACTGCCGCCGCTTCGAGCACGTCGTCGCCACCGGGTGGGACCTGCACGGCGAGCCGCAGACGGTCGAGGGCACGGCGCTGGTGGCCCGGGCCATCCAGCACGAGACCGACCACCTCGACGGCGTGCTGTTCCTCGACAAGCTCGACACCGAGACCCGCCGCGAGGCGATGAAGGCCATCCGTGCGGCGCCGTGGTTCGACCCGGCCGCCCCGCCGACGGTCAAGCAGAGCCCGCACCCGCTGTTCGGGCGGGCGCTGTAGACGTGCGCGTCGTCTTCGCGGGCACCCCCGAGCCCGCCCTGCCGTCCCTGCGGCGCCTGCTCGCGAGCGAGCGGCACGAGGTGGTCGCGGTCGTCACCCGCCCGGACGCTCCGGTCGGGCGGTCGAAGCGCCCGCAGCGCAGCCCCGTCGGCGCCGCCGCCGACGAGGCCGGCGTGCCCGTGCTCACGCCGGAGAAGGCCTCCGAGCCGGCCTTCCTCGACGCGCTGCGCGAGCTGGCGCCCGACTGCTGCCCGGTGGTCGCGTACGGCGACCTGCTGCGCCGCGAGGCCCTCGAGGTCCCGGTGCACGGGTGGGTCAACCTGCACTTCTCGCTGCTGCCGGCGTGGCGCGGAGCCGCGCCGGTGCAGGCCGCGATCCGCGCGGGGGACGAGGTGACCGGCGCCAGCACCTTCGCCCTCGAGGCGGGCATGGACACCGGGCCGGTCTACGGCACGGTCACCGAGGAGATCGGCCGCCACGACACCGCCGGGACGCTGCTCGAGCGCCTGGCGACCTCCGGCGCGGCGCTGCTGGAGCGCACCCTGGACGGCATCGAGGACGGCGAGCTCATGCCGGTCGCCCAGCCCGCCGACGGCGTCTCGTACGCGCCCAAGGTCACCGTCGACGACGCCCGCGTCACCTGGACCCACCCGGCGCCCGCGGTCGACCGCGGCATCCGGTCGGTGACGCCCGCGCCCGGCGCCTGGACGACGTTCCGCGACGCCCGCCTCAAGATCGGCCCCGTGCTGACCACCGGCGAGCCGGACCTCGACCCGGGCTCGATCCGCGTCGAGCGCAGCCGGGTGCTGGTCGGGACGGCCACCGCCACCGTGGCCCTCGGCGAGGTCCAGCCCGGCGGCAAGAAGCCGATGCCGGCCGTCGACTGGGCCCGCGGGGTCCGGCCGGAGCCGGGGGAGCGGTTCGCGTGACCGGGGCGAGCGCAGCGACGGGGGAGAGATGACCGGGGCGAGCGCAGCGACGGGGGACAGATGACCGGGGCGAGCGCAGCGACGGGGGAGAGATGACCGGGGCGAGCGCAGCGACGGGGTACGCATGACCGACAGCTCCGTCCCGCCCGGCGGCCACCGCT
>CADCTH010000529.1 GCA_902805495.1 uncultured Actinomycetospora sp. | reverse complement strand
TGCCGGGGCTGGTCGAGGACGAACCCGACGTCGGCGCCCTCGTGCTCGCCGGCCCGGGCTCCACCGGGGCCACCCTCGGGCGCATCACCGGCGAGATCGCCCGCTTCCGTCCCACCACGCGCTCCAACGCGCGGGCACCCCACGAGTTGGCGCGCATCCTGCTGCTGCAGCACATCGATGTCCTGTGGTGGTCCGACGGGATGTCGTTCGCCGACGAACCGGCGGTGCGCGCCTCCGACGCCCTGGTCTCGCTCGCGGACCTGCGCCGGCGGGGCCGGCTCGGCTTCCGCTACAAGATCGCCGCGAGGACCCTTCCCGCGCGGGCGCGTGCCGGTCTGGCCCGCCGGTGGGATCCCGAGCGCGAGCCGCGCTCCTCGGGGTTGAGCCACGACCGCGCCCGGCCGGCGATGGTCGCGCTGCTGGAGGACGTGGCCGTCCGCTTCGCCGAGGCCGCGCCCGGCTGGGACCACGGGCTGTGGGTGAACTGCATCCTGCGCAGCGAGGTCGCTCAGCAGCACCTGCGCGAGCTCGGCTACTCGGCGTTCCCGCGGAGCTCCCACTGCGTCGGCTACGCCGCGGACCTGGAGATGGACTGGGTCGCGCGCCGCGGCGGGGCCGACGCCCTGCGCTCGGTGCTGCTCGGGCTGCGCGACGCCGGCGTCGTCAACGTCATCGACGAGGGCCAGGCCTGGCACGTGTGCCTCAACCCGGCGTGGGCGGCGCACTACGACCGGCAGTTCGGTGGCGCTGCGGCGGTGGCGGAGGGGGACGCGCGGTGTGCGGGATAGCGCTGGTGCTGGGTCCGGGCGCGGGCTCGCCGGGATCGGGGTTCGACGCGGCGCTGGCGGCCGTGTCCCCCCGCGGCGAGGTCGTGGAGACCGCGGTGTCCGACGAGGTGGCCCTGGGCACGGCGCGGCTGCGCATCGTCGACCGCGCGCACGCGGTCCAGCCCTGGTGCTCGGCGGACGGGCGCTGGAGCGTGAACCTCAACGGCGAGGTGTTCAACCACGGCGAACTGCGCGCGGCGCTGCACGCGCAGGGCGTCGCCACGCGCACCGAGGGCGACACCGAGGTCGTCCTGGAGGCCTTCCTCGCCTGGGGCGTCGACGCGCTGCGGCGCTTCGTGGGCGAGTACGCGTTCGCCGTCGTCGAGCACGCCACCCGACGGGTGTTCCTGGCCCGCGATCCGGTCGGGATCAAGCCGCTCTACTGGGCCCGCACCGGCGGCCGCATCACGATCGCCTCCGAGGTGAAGGCGCTGGTGGGGCTCGGCGCGCCGATCCACGAGGTGCCGCCCGGGCACGCCGGCTGGGCCGGTCCCGACACCGACCCCGACCTGCACCCGTTCGTCGAGCTGGACCGCCTCGGCGTCGACGCCCCGCCCCTCACCGACGTCGAGACCGCGGCCGCGGCGGTGCGGGCGGCGTTCACGGAGGCCGTCCGGGTCCGGGTCGACACCGACCTGCGCGTCGGCGTCGTCCTGTCGGGCGGGTTGGACAGCACGCTCACGCTGCTCGCCGTGCACCGCCACCACCCCGACTGCGTGGCGTTCACCGTCGGCAGCGAGGGCAGCGAGGACGTCGCCTACGCGCGCCGGATCACCGCCGACCTCGGCGTCGAGCACGTGGTGGTGCCGGTGCGGCCGCGCGACATCGGAGGGCCCGAGGTCCGCGAGGCGATCCGGCTCTCCGAGCTCACCGAGTACGGCGACATCATCAACGCCGTCGTCTCCGTCCGGCTCTTCGCCGCCGTGCACGCGGCCGGCGTGAAGGTGGTGCTCACCGGCGACGCCGCCGACGAGCTGTTCGGCGGGTACGACATGTACCGGCGCGTGGAGGGCCTGGACGTGCGCCGGCTGTTCCTGCACAAGGTGCGCCACCTGGGCCGCACCGAGCTGCAGCGCGTCGACCGCACCGCGATGGCGCACCGGGTGGAGGCCCGCGTCCCGTTCCTGGACCTGCGCCTGGTCGAGGTGGCCCTGCGGCTCGCGCCCGAGCTGAAGGTCCGCGACGGGGTGGAGAAGTGGCTGCTGCGCCACGCCTTCGCCGACGTCCTGCCCGATTACGTGGCCGCCCGCCGCAAGAACCCGATGTCGCACTCCTCCGGGCTGCACGAGCGCATCCGGCTGTTCCGGCCGCTGTTCGGACGGATGTACCGCTCCTTCGGCTACCACCTCGCCGCGCCCCTCCAGCGCGACTTCTCCGAGGTGCTCAAGGACCACGGCTACGATCTCGAGGCGGCCGCCACCGCGGGCCCCGCGCGCGACCTCACCGTCGTCGAGCACGCCCGCGACCTCCTCGGCGCGCTGCGGTGGAACCTGCAGCACGCGGCGATGCGCGTTCCCTGACGGGGAGAGGCGCCGCCGACGAACGGCCACTCACCGTGAGATGGACGACGACGCGAGGAGACGTGGTGGGCTCGAAAGGTGTAACCTGTTCACTCTGGGTGGCGCCACCCGGTGTGGCGACGGCACCGCGAGCCCTCGGGGGAGCAGGATGCAGCGCTTCGAGCAGGACGACCCGTCGATGACCCGTGGAGTGAAGGTCCTGCTCCTGGAGAACATCCACCCCGTGGCCGCCGAGGCGCTCCGCGCCGCGGGCTTCGAGGTCGACCTGCGCCCGGGATCGATGAGCGGCCCCGAGCTCGCCGACGCCCTGTCCGGGGTGTCGCTGCTGGGGATCCGGTCGAACACCACGATCACGCCCGAGGTGCTCGACGCCGGCAAGGACCTCCTGGCCTTGGGGTGCTTCTGCATCGGCACCAACCAGGTCGACCTCCCCGCCGCCGCCGAGCGCGGTGTCGCGGTGTTCAACGCCCCGTTCTCGAACACCCGCAGCGTCGTCGAGCTGGTGCTCGGCGAGATCATCGCCCTGGTCCGGCGGCTGCCGGAGAAGAACCAGCGGATGCACGACGGCATCTGGGACAAGTCGGCCCGCGGCAGCCACGAGTTCCGCGGGCGGACCCTGGGCATCGTCGGCTACGGCAACATCGGCACCCAGCTGTCCAACATGGCCGAGGCCGTCGGCCTGCGCGTGATCTTCTACGACACCGCCGACCGCCTCGCCCACGGCAACGCCCGCCGCGTCGACCGCCTCGAGCAGCTGCTGGGCGAGGCCGACGTGGTGACGCTCCACGTGGACGGCCGCGGCGGGAACGCCGGGCTCTTCGGTGCGACGCAGTTCGCGCAGATGAAGCCGCGGTCGATCTTCATCAACGCCTCGCGCGGCATGGTCATCGACGACGAGGCGCTGCGGGAGAACATCCTCTCGGGCCACCTCGCCGGCGCCGCCATCGACGTCTTCCCGATCGAGCCCAAGGCCCAGGGCGACACCTTCGAGTCGCCGCTGCGCGGGCTCGACAACGTCATCCTCACCCCGCACGTCGGCGGCTCCACCCAGGAGGCGCAGGAGGAGATCGGGCACTTCGTCGCCGCCAAGCTGCTGGGGTTCGTCGGGACGGGCAGCACCGCGCTGTCGGTCAACCTCCCGCAGGTCGCGCCGCCGCCCCCTCCGGGCACGTTCCGGATGGGCTACCTGCACACCAACACCCCGGGCGTCCTGGCCGGGCTCAACCAGTGCCTGCTCGAGGCCGGGGTGAACGTGGTCGGCCAGGCACTGTCCACCCAGGGCGAGCGCGGCTACGTCGTCACCGACACCGACGACGCGATCCCCGACCAGGCAATCGCCGACCTGCGACGATCGCCGCACACGGTGTGGCTGCGGACCTGGACGCCCTGAGCGCCCGGGCCCGCCGCCCCACCCCCCTCAGAGACGGATCGCGTCGGCCATCCCGACGACGACCTCGCGCTCGCCCTCGAAGGGCTCGCGGCCGTGGGCCGTGCGGATGTTGTCGACGACCATGACGTCGCCCGCCTGCCACGTCTCGCGCACCGTGTGCGCGGCGTACGCGTTGTTGATCAGGTTCACCACGTCCTCGCCGATCGGCTCACCGTTGCCGAAGCGCGTGGTGAAGGGCAGCCCGTCGGGCCCGTAGGACTCCACGAGGTACTCGCGGATGTCGGGGTCGAGCGTCCACTCGTTGAGGAACGCGACCTGGTTGAACCAGCAGGGTCGCCCGTCGACGGGGTGACGCACCACGGCGCGGCGGCGCTGGCGGGTGCTCAGGCCGTCACCGTTCCAGCGGAACTCGATGCCCTGGCTCCGGCAGTAGTGCTCGACCGCGCCGCGGTCGCTCGTGCCGAAGGCCTCCGCCCACGACGCGCCGATCTCGTCGTTGTAGTTGCGGACCAGCAGCCAGCCCTCGTGGTCGAGCCGCGACACCAGCGCCGGGGGCAGCGCCTGCAGGACGGCCGACGCGTCGCCGATCGGGGTGGCACCACCGGCGGCGGGCGGCCGCAGGCACGCGAAGAACATGAAGGCGGGCGGGTCGGGCAGGTAGCTGAGCTCGTTGTGCAGGCACATCTGCTGGGTCGCCGGCCACTGCGTGGCCGAGTACAGCCCGTTCCCGAGCGCCGTGCGGGGGGCGAAGGCCTCCCGCTCGGCCAGCAGGCCGGACCCCGAGAAGCGAGCGAACACGGCGGACGTCTGCGCGTGGTCGCGGACCCCGAGGCCCCGGATCAGCATCGCGCCGTAGCGCGCCACGAGCTGTCGCACGTCGTTGCGGAAGTGCGCCGCCCAGCCGACCGGGTCCGGACCGGGGTTCACCCAGAGGATCGGGGGACGGCCGGGGCGGAGGTCGAGGTTGCCGGCGGCGGGCTGCTGCGTCGTGGACGACATGGTGGGCTCCGGGCGGGTCGGGCGGCGGACGGGATCAGGAGGTCAGGAGGTCAGGCGGTGGACGCCGGCGGCGGGGCGGGCAGCTTGTCGGGCAGGACGTGGCGGGCGGTCAGGCGGGCGCGGGCGCCGTAGTGCTCCTCGCGCCAGACGGGGGCGTAGACCGTGTCGAGGTAGCGCTCGCCGGAGTCGGGCGCCAGGGTCACGGCGGTCATGCCGGGCGTGCCGTGCCGGCCCATCCAGGCGTTGGCGCCCGCGACGACGGTGCCGGTGGAGCCGCCGAACAGGAAGCCGCGCATCGCGAGGCGCTGGCACATCCGCAGGGTCTCGGTCTCGGGGACGATCTCGACGTCGTCGACCAGGGAGCGGTCGAGCGCGGGCGGGGTCATGCCCATGCCCAGGCCGGGGATGCGGCGGGTGCCGGACAGCCCGCCGAAGCTCACCGAGCCCTCGACGTCGATGGCGACGATCTTGACGTCGGGGCGGTGCTGCTTGAACCAGCGGGCGGTGCCCATGAGCGTCCCGCAGGTGCCCGCACCGACGAACACGACGTCGACGTGGGGGAAGTTCTGGGCGATCGCCGGCCCGGTCTGGGCGTAGTGGGCGCCGGCGTTGGCGGGGTTCTCGTACTGGTTGAGCCAGACGGCGTCGGGGTTCTTCGCGCAGATCGAGGCGAGGTGCTCGATGCGGGCGCCGAGCAGGCCGGTCTCGGGGTGCGGCACGTCGATGATGTGGACCTCGGCGCCGAACGCCTCGATGAGCTTGCGGGTCTGGAGGTTGCAGCGGTCGTCGGTGACGCAGATGAAGCGGTAGCCGTAGTTCGCGCAGACCATCGCCAGGGCGACGCCGAGGTTGCCGGACGACGACTCGACCACGATAGACCAGGGGTTGAGCCTGCCCTCGGTGCGAGCCGCCCCGATCATCGAGGCCGCCGCCTTCAGTTTCACGGAGCCCGCGAAGTTCATGCCCTCGACCTTGAGGAACAGGGACTTCTCGACGATCGCGGTCAGGTCCACGAAGAGGTCGTCGGTGTTGTACTGCTGGGGCGCGGAGATGATGGTCATGGCGACCTCCTCGGTTTCGCTGTCGTCGTTCCGGTGAGAGCCCAAGAATCCGCTCCCGCGCCCCGCGTCGACATCGCCGCGCGGCCACCGTTCCCGGTGCCCGAGGTCAGGGTTCTGTCACCCCGGGGCAAGGGTGCGCGGGGAGTCGGGGGGTCGTACACCGCGAGCCCGCCGTTCAGCCCGTCAGATGTGCAGCGCGTGCCCCATCGACGCCAGCGCGGCCTCGGCGACGGCTTCGGAGAGGGTGGGGTGCGGGTGCATCGCGCGGTCCATCTCCTCGGAGGTGGCTTCGAGGTGGCGGCCGATGACGAACTCGGCGAT
>CADCTH010000528.1 GCA_902805495.1 uncultured Actinomycetospora sp. | reverse complement strand
GCCGGGTCCTTTAGGTCGAACATCGGGTTCCCCCACATGTCCCAGTAGGTGTTGCGAGGGTGCGGGTCGTCGGTGAACTCGATGTTCACCGCCCAGCCGTTGCCTTGGCAGTAAGCGACCTGAGCCTTGATCTGGTCGTCGGTGAGGTCCGGCAGGAAGCTGAAGGTGCCCTGGGTGATCCTCATCGGTGGGTCCTCCTCGGATCAGCTGGGGGTCGGGACGGCGTCGACGGTGTCGGTCGAGGCGTAGTCGAAGGTGATGTCGCCCCACGTCGACAGGGCCATCTCGAGCGGCTTGTTGCGCTTGCCGGCGTCGCGGAGGATGTCCGGGCCCTCGGCCAGGTAGTCGCGGCCCTCGTTCCGGGCCTTGATCATCGCCTCGACGGCGACGCGGTTGGCCTCGGCGCCCTGGGCGATGCCCATGGGGTGGCCGATGGTGCCGCCGCCGAACTGCAGGATCGTGTCCTCGCCGAGGTGGTGCAGCAGCTGGTGCATCTGCCCGGCGTGGATGCCGCCCGACGCCACCGGCAGGGTCGCCGGCATCGACGCCCACTGCTGGTCGAAGAACAGCCCCTTCGACGGGTCGGCGGCGTAGGAGTTCTTGCGCAGCACGTCGTAGAAGCCGTGCACCGACGCCGGGTCGCCCTCGAGCTTGCCGACCACCGTGCCGGCGTGGATGTGGTCGACGCCGGCGAGCCGCATCCACTTGGAGATGACGCGGAAGCTCACGCCGTGGTTCTTCTGGCGCGTGTAGGTCGCGTGCCCGGCGCGGTGCAGGTGCAGGATCACGCCGTTGCGGCGCGCCCACTTCGACATCGACTGGATCGCCGTGTAGCCCACGGTCAGGTCGAGCATGACGATGACGCTGCCGAGGTCGCGGGCGAACTCGGCCCGCTCGTACATGTCCTCCATGTCGCCGGCGGTGATGTTGAGGTAGTGGCCCTTCACCTCGCCGGTCTCGGCCTGGGCCTTGTTCACCGCCTCCATGCAGGCCAGGTAGCGGTCCCGCCAGCGCATGAACGGCTGCGAGTTGATGTTCTCGTCGTCCTTGGTGAAGTCCAGGCCGCCGCGCAGGGCCTCGTAGACGACGCGGCCGTAGTTGCGCGACGAGAGCCCGAGCTTGGGCTTGGTGGTCGCGCCGAGCAGCGGGCGCCCGAACTTGTTGAGGTACTCCCGCTCCTGGACGATCCCGTGCGGCGGACCCTGGAACGTCTTGACGTAGGGGGTCGGGATGCGCATGTCCTCGAGGCGCAGCGCCTTGAGCGGCTTGAAGCCGAAGACGTTGCCGATGATCGAACTGGTCAGGTTCGCGATCGACCCCTCCTCGAACAGGTCGAGGTCGTAGGCGATGTAGGCGATCCACTGACCCTCGACACCGGGGACGGCGTCGACCCGGTAGCACTTCGCCTGGTAGTGCTCGTAGGTCGTGAGGCGGTCGGTCCACACCACGGTCCACGTGGCGGTGCTCGACTCGCCGGCGACGGCGGCGCCCGCCTCCTCCGGCGGCACCCCCTCCTGCGGCGTCACGCGGAACGCGCACAGGATGTCGGTGTCCTTGGGTTCGTAGTCGGGTTGCCAGTAGCCCATCTCCGCGTAGGGGATGACACCCGCACTCCATCGGTCGGCCATGCCCCGAGCGTGGGCGTGATCGCTGTGGAGGACAATCAAGTGTTGCGGGCCGACCCTTCGTCGTTCGGCGAAGACTCGATCGGGGCGGTCACCGTCACCGTGGTGCCGGTCCCCGGCCGGGACGTGACGCGGACGGCGCCGCCGACGAGCTCGGCGCGCTCGCGCACCGACGCGAGCCCGTGGCCGGTCCCGGCGCGCGCGGCGGGGTCGAACCCGACGCCGTCGTCGGCGAGCTCGAGCCGCACGCCCGCGTCGCGCATCGCCAGGCGCACGGTGACCTCCTGCGCCTCGGCGTGCTTGAGCACGTTCTGCAGCGTCTCCTGGGCGATGCGGTAGAGCGCGACCTCGACGTGCTCGGGCAGGCGGCGCTCGTCGAGGTCGAGCACGGCGCGCACCCCGGGCAGCCCGCGCGCCAGCGCCGCGAGCGCGCCGGCGAGCCCGAGGTCGTCGAGCACCGGCGGGCGAATGGCCCCGATCGCCGCGCGGTCCTCGTCGAGCGTGGTGAGCACGAGGTCGCACGCGGTGGTGAGGTCCTCGCGGGCCGCCGCGGCCTCCTCGCGGTCGAGGAACGTGCGCACGGCGTCGAGGTGGAACGACAGGGTCACCAGGCGCTGGGAGATGCCGTCGTGGATGTCGCGGGCCAGGCGCTGCCGCTCGGCCTCCTGCGCGGCCACCATCTGCTCGGCGAACCGCCCGTGCGCCTCCTCCCGCGCCGCGAGCCGGCGGTGCATCCGCGCCTGGTGCAGGGCGCCGGCGAGCAGGCTGCCGATGGCCAGCAGCACGCGCACGTCGCGGTCGTCGAACTCGCGGCGCGCCAGCGTGTGCACGTTGAGCACCCCCGCCAGGCCCGCGGGCTCGCTCTCCATCGGCACCGACACCATCGACGTGTACCGCTCGCCGTGCAGCTCCGGGATCGCCACGTAGCGCCGGTCGGCGTGCTTGTCCCCGGGGATCACCGCGGGCTCGCGGTGGCTCGCGACCCAGCCCGTGACGCCGGTGTCGAGCGGGAGCCGCACCCGCCCCACCTGCGCGTCGAACGGCGGCGTGGCGCCGGCCAGGGTCAGCGAGCGCTCGGTGTCGTCGAGGACGTGGACGAAGCAGACGTCGGTGGCCGTCGCCTCGGTGATCACGCGGGCGACCGCGGCGGCGAGCGGCTCCACGCCCGGCCCGCTGGTGGTGGCCTCGATGATCGCGAGCAGGACCTCGTTCTCGCGCTGCGGGTCGTCGAGCCCGAGGCCGCGACTCGTCCTCATGGGTCGAGCTCCGCTCCGCTCCGTCTCCCGATCACCGGAAGACCCCCTCGCGCAGCGCCGCCGCCACGGCCGCGGTGCGGTCGGCGACCTGCAGCTTGCGCAGCACCGAGCGCACGTGGCTCTTGACGGTCTCGTCGCCGATCACCAGCTGGCCGGCGATCGCGCGGTTGCTGTGCCCGGCGACGAGCAGGGCCAGCACCTCGCTCTCGCGCTGGGTGAGGCCCAGGTTCGCGCCGGGCCAGAACTCGTCGCGCTCGAGGCGTGCCGCCGACGCCGCCGCGCGCCCGGCCATCGTCGCGTCGACGACCGTGGTGCCCGACGCGGCCAGCTCGAGGTGGCGGACCAGCTCCTCGCCGCCGATGTGCTTGAGCAGGTAGCCCGCCGCCCCGGCGCGCAGGGCCTGGTAGAGGTACTGCTCGTCGTCGTAGACGCTCAGCAGCACGACCCTCTGGTCGGGCGCGCGCTGCACCAGGCTGCGGCACAGGTCGAGCCCGCTGTCGCCGCGCAAGCGCACGTCGCACAGCACGATGTCGGGGACGAGCGAGAGCGCCACGTCGAGGGCCTCCTCCGCGGCGTTGGCCGTCCCGACGACGCGGACCCGGGCGGAGAAGGGCGCGAGCATGGCCTTGAGCCCCGCGACGACCATCTCGTGGTCGTCCACCAGCACCACCCGGAGCGGCGGTGTGGTCCGGGTCATACGGCCACCCTAGGTGCCGTCTCCGTCTCCGTGGTCGAGCTCCGCTGCGCTTCGTCTCCCCCTCACCACCCCCCGTCACGGGGGAGAGGGGAGCCGTCACCCCCGCCTAGCGTCGGTCGCGACGAGAGGAGACCTCGTGCCCGACAAGTCCCTGCGCATGCGGCGCGCCGGCGGTGCCAGCCCGGTGAAGCGTCCGGTGATGCTCGCCATCGCCGGGGACAGCGCCGCCGGCAAGACGACGATGACCCGCGGGCTCGTCGAGGCCCTCGGTCCCGAACGGTGCGTCTCGTTGTGCACCGACGACTACCACCGCTACGACCGGGAGGAGCGCAAGGACAAGCCGTTCACGGCACTCCACCCCGACTGCAACCACCTCGAGATCATGGAGCAGCACCTGCAGCTGCTCGCGACGGGCGCTCCGGTGCTCAAGCCGGTCTACGACCACAGCACGGGGCAGCTCGTGCGCCCCGAGCTGGTCGAGCCGGCGGAGTTCGTCATCGTCGAAGGGCTCTTCCCGCTGTGGAGCAAGCTCTCGCGGGCCTGCTTCGACGTCTCGGTGTTCCTCGACCCACCCGAGGAGATCCGGCGCGGCTGGAAGGTCGCGCGCGACACCACCAAGCGCGGCTACACCGAGGAGAAGGTGCTCGCCGAGCTCGAGCTCCGCGAGCCCGAGTCGGCGGCGCACATCCGCCCGCAGCGGGCCAACGCCGACCTTGTCGTGCGCTTCGCGCCGATCGAGGGCCGCGACGATCCCGAGGACACGCCGCTGTCGGCGACGGTGATGATGCGCCCGACGATCGACCACCCGGACCTCACCGAGGTGCTGGCGCCGGGGCTCTCCCGCGCCATGCACCTCGAGCTGGAGCGCGACCACGACGGCCGTCCCGCCGAGTCGCTGCACGTCCACGGCTACGTGCCGCGGGAGGAGAGCCTGGCGGTGGAGAAGGCGATCTGGACCGCGCTCGGCGAGCCCGACACCGCGACCCCGGACTGCCTCGGGCGCCTCGGCGACACCCGCAGCGAACCGCTCGCGATCGCCCAGCTCCTGCTGCTCTACCACCTGACCGACGCGGCGCGATGAGCTCGCGTCTCCCAGGGTCGAGCTCCCCTATCGGCGTGCAGTCCCCTTTGCTGCGTCTCCCGCAGGCCGTGGTCTTCGACGTCGACGGCACCCTCGCCGAGACCGAGCGCGACGGGCACCGGGTCGCGTTCAACGAGGCCTTCACCGTCGAGGGCGTCGACCTGCACTGGGACGTCGAGCGCTACCGCGAGCTGCTCGGGGTGACCGGCGGCCGGGAGCGGGTCGCCGCCGCGCTGCGCGAGCAGGGCGTCCTGGACGACGGGGACGCCGACGCAGTGGCCGCGCGGGTGCACCGGACGAAGACCGAGCTGTTCGTCGACGTCGTGCGCCGCGGGGAGATCGACCCGCGCCCGGGCGTGCGGGACCTCGTGGACGACCTGCGCGCCCACGGGGTGCGGGTCGCGGTGGCGACGACGGGCCGCCGGGCGTGGGTGGAGCCGCTGGTCGCGCACCTGCTCGGCGCCGACGCCGTCGAGATCACCGTCTGCGGGGACGACGTCGCCACCCTCAAGCCGGACCCCGAGGCCTACCTGCTCGCGCTGCGGCTGCTCGGGCTCGACGCCGACGGCGTGGTCGCGGTCGAGGACTCCGGTCCCGGCCTGGCGGCCGCACGGGCGGCGGGCCTCGTGACGGTCGTGGTCACCAACCCCGACACCGCGCACCACGACGTCGCCGGCGCCGCCGTCGTCCGCGAGGCGTTCGACCGCCCCACCCCGCTGACCGCCGGAGCGCTCGGCGACGTGCTGGCGGGCGCCCGACCGTAGGCGGACGCCCGTCGGCGTCCCGTC
>CADCTH010000527.1 GCA_902805495.1 uncultured Actinomycetospora sp. | reverse complement strand
GGGAAGTTGTGGGTGCCGTCGGCGTTGATCCAGACCCGGTCCGCCACCGACATCGTCAGGTCCGTCCCCGGCCCCGTCAGATGGACCTCCGACTTGCCCTGCAGCCAGTCGATCAGCCGCTGCTGCTCGGCCGACTGCTCTCGCCAGCGGGCGACCGGGTCGGGGTCGTTGAGGTGGCACGCCTCGTAGACGAAGTCGGTGAAGTCGGCGGTCGAGAGCTCGGCGTCCTGGGCGAAGGCGTCGGTCGGGAAGAGCGTCAGCACCCACCGCAGCTCGTCGCGGGCGCTCCGCTCCATGAACGCCTGCATGAGCGGCGCCCGCGCGCCGGAGTAGAGCTGCTGCCGGGCGGGGTCGACGCCGGCCATCGACTTCGTGTTCGTCTCGGCCATGATGTTGAAGATGACGTCCGCCTTGGTCCGCATCAGCTCCTCGACCGGGGAGATCCAGGTCAGCTGCTCGTCGGACCCGTGCGTGAGCAGATCGGCGCTCAGCCCGCTCAGGGCCGGCACCACCACCGGATGCGCCCCCGCCGCGACGATCTCCTTGTAGATCGCCCGCATCAGCGGCTCGGCGGCGATGCCGCCGGCGATCATCGCGAGTTGCCCCGGCTGGAGGCGGACGGAATACGAGACCAGGGTCTTCGCCCAGGTCGTCAAGCGAGGATCGGGCACGTTGCGGCTCCAGGGTGATCACGGCGAGGCGACAACGGCGAGTCACCCACTGATAGGGTAGACGGAATCGACGTCAGCCGGCGCACCCGGCGGCGCATGGGGATGCGCGCCGCCGGCGGCCCATCGGGCCGCGTCGAGGACGCTGGCGCTCTCCCTTCCTTTCTTCTTCCTCCCTCGTATACCTTGTCCATATGCACACTCGCTTCTCCACCCGCGGCCACCAGCGCGTCGCCTACGACGTCGTCGGACCGGCCACCGCACCCGCCGTCGTCCTGCTGCACGACCTCCTCGGCCAGCGCTCGTCCCTGTCGGCCGTCCGAGACCGACTGGGCGATTTCATCCGGTGCGTCTCGATCGACCTACGAGGCCACGGTGCCAGCGCGACCATCTCGGGCGCGTCGATCGACCTCGGCGAGCTCGCGCTGGACGTTGCCGCGGTCTTGGCACAGGAGGAGCTCGCCTCGGCGATCTTCATCGGCCACGGCTTGGGCGGGGCCGTTGCGCGCCGGCTCGCGTCCGAGCTCCCGTCGTTCGTCACCGCGATCGTCGCGATCCAATCGCCGGAGGTCGGTCTCGCCGGCGAGCCGCTGGTTGAATCCGACCGGCGCGCCGCCGACCTCGCCTACAAAGGCCTGGCCGATGCCGCCCTCGTGGCCTACTTGACCCCCCGCCTCGGCTCGACCTGGCGCGACGACCTCCCTCGCCCGACCGTCGCCGCCCACCGCCGCCACGCCCCCGCCCTCGCCACGCTGCTCCCGGCTCTGGCCCAGGCAGATCCGGCCCACACCGACGCCGAGACCGGGGTGACCGTAGTCGAGATCGATTCGGCCCTCGGCCGCCTCGACCTTCCCCCGGAGTCGGCCGATGCCATTACCGAGGCGGTCGAGCGGTTCCTGCCAAGCACCGAACGGTAGGTCGTTGCCATGACGTGGGCCGTCGTCTCGCCCTGTTGCGTCGACACGGTAATACCCCGTAACTCAGAGTGAAGGGCGCCCCGAGGGCGTCTCTGCCCTTCCGGGTGACGCCGACCGTCGACCTCATCGAACGCTTCTCTACGAAGGCGCTGAGTGCCGCGGTGGTGGCTTCCCCGGAGGTAGGGGAGCCAATCGTGGGCTCCCGTTCACGCGCCCATGACGGTCGACGACGCGGTCCGGCCGTTCGTCAGGGGTGCTCCTCATGCGTGCCCGACTCGGCGCCGGACGATCCACACCCCGGTCAGCGCCAGTCCACTGCCCGCTAGCTGCACGACCGTCGGCCGCTCGCCGAGCAGCGCGATTGCCAGGGCCAGCGAGACGACCGGCGTCAGGTATTGGTAGACCAGCGCCGAGTCCGCCCCGAGCTCGAGCACCGCCCGCTGCCACAGCCCGTTCCCGATCAGCACCCCGACGATCGCTCCGTAGAACAGAGCGCCCCACGCGATCAGGGGCGGCGGCGACGCGAGGACGTCGACTACCGACCCGCTCGTGAGCGGCAGGATGAACACGAGCGACGCCACCAGCATCCACGCGTTCGTCACCTCCACCCCGTAGCGGGCGACCAGCGGGACGGGCCAGATCGTCGCCCCGACCCAGGCCAGCGCCGACATCAGCACCAGCGCGTCCCCGCCGAGGCTCGCGCCGTGGCCTCCACCGCCGCCGACCAGCAGCGCAACCCCCGCGAAGCCGAGCGCCATCCCCGCGAGGGCCTCCCGGCGCGGCAGGCGTCCCGCCACGAGCGGCACGATCAGTGCGCCGAGCAGCGGGCTCGTCGAGATGAGGATCGACAGGTGCGAGACGCTCGTCCGGTCGAGCCCCGCCACGAACCCCGCCTGCGCCAGCCCGTAGCCGAGGCCGCCGGCGACCACCAGACGGCGCCACGCCGCCCGGCCGATCCGGACGTCCATCCGCCGCATCCGGAGCGCGCCGAACGCGACGGCCGCCGCGATGAACGGCCGCAGCCCGAGGTAGGCCATCGCCGGGAACTGGTCGAAGATGTACTTGGCGAACGGTGCCGCGGTCGCCCAACACACGACCGACCCCATCGCCGCCAGGTTGACGACCCCGCCTCGACCCACGCTGCTCCTACCCACCCTCGATAAGGCCTTGCCCGGGCATTGTCCCCCACATGCCCCGCACTCGGCGGACACGATGAGGGGCCAGGGCAATCCCCTGACCCCTCACCGCTTGGCCTTCCGTAGCTCGGCCGTCGTACCCGGCGGCTACCGCTCGCTGATCCCCACGTACACCTTGTCCGTCGGGCCGACGAACTGCGACTGCGGCCGGATCAACCGGTTGTTGCTCGTCTGCTCCAGGACGTGGGCGCTCCAACCCACCGACCGCGCGACGGCGAACGTCGGCGTGAACATGTCTCCCGGCAGCCCGACCGCCGCCAGCACCGCCGCCGAGTAGAACTCGACGTTGGTGTAGAGCCGCCGGCCCGGCTTGCGCTCGTTGAGCATCGCCAGGGTCCGGTCCTCTGTCGCCTTCGACAGCGCGAAGAAGTCGGGGTCGGACGCCGTCCGGGCCATCTCCCGGAGGATCTCCGCCCTCGGGTCCTCCGCCTTGTAGACGCGGTGGCCGAAGCCCATCAGCCGCTCGCC
>CADCTH010000526.1 GCA_902805495.1 uncultured Actinomycetospora sp. | reverse complement strand
CCGCCGTCGCCGCAGGGGTCGGGCTGGTCGCCGCGGTCGAGGCCGCCACCGGGGTCCCGGCGCGCCTGCTGGGCCGTCCGGACCTCGGCCGGCTGCGTCCCGGGGGCCCCGCCGACCTCGTCCTGCTGGACGCCGACCTGACCGTCACCCGGGTGCTGATGGGCGGCCAGGCGGTGGATGACGAGTGACACCACCAGGACGGCCTCACCCGCCCGTGGCTGCGCTCCTCTTGGCGGCGCGGCGCGCTGCCACCCCGGCGAGCCCGGACACCAGGCCCTCGAGCGGGCCTCGACCAGCGGTGGCTCGCCAGCCGAGGGCGACGAGGGCGAACACGGCGATCTGGAGCACGTACCCGCTCACGGGTGAGAGCGTGTCCAGCGGCGAGTTGATGAACACGATGTGCGCGGTGTACAGCGTCAGGGTCACGCTGCCCATCGCCGCGAGCGGGAGCTGGATCGCGGACACCACACGCCGCACGCCCGTGGCGCGGAGGTGGGTCAGGAGCAGCATCGCGCCCAGCACGGCGACCGCACAGCCGATGGTGTGGGCGAGGTCGAACGGCGTGCCGGTGTGGGCGCGCACGACTGCCAGCCACCACCACGTCGACGTCGGCGTGGTGCCGTCCCCGCCGAAGGCGAGGAGATCGGCGGTCTCCTCCGCGGAGATGCCGCTGGTCGGGACGGCCGCCTGGATCGCAGCGAGGCCTCCCGTCCGCGTGAGGAGCAGCGAGGACACGATCCAGGAGCCGTGCGCCAGCGCGGCGCCGCCCACGAGCAGCCCGCCGGCCACCCGTGCCGACGACAGCGTCAGCCGCCCCACGACCAGGCCGGAACACAGGTAGGTGACCCAGACCATCGCCGGGTACTCACCCGTGATCGTCAATTCGACGAGCAGGCCGAGCGGGTTCCCGACGATGTCGGCGAACGAGGGGTTCTCGATGTCGGGGACGGCGAGCCCGGACCGGATCACCTGGCTGAGCACCGGGAGTCCGATCGCCATCACCGCCGCCAGCACGGCGAGCGTCCGGGTCCCGAGGAAGACGAGCGGGATCGCGAGCACGAACAGGACGGCGTAGTACGGCAGGATCACCGCCGCGAACTCGGTCGTCGTGTAGCCCAGCGCCAGCCCGATGGCGCCGGTGATGAGGGCACGCACCAGCATCGACGCCGCGACCGGAGCTCCCCGCTCGCGGGCAGGCACCCGCCGCCGTCCGGTCAGGAACGCGACGCCGACCCCCGCGAGGACGGCGAAGATGGCCGCCGCCCGCCCGGCGGAGACCGTGAACGGCCACGTCGGGGTGCCCTCGTCGGTGACGTCGGCCAGCGAGTGCACGGCCATCATCCCGAGCAGGGCGATCCCCCGGCTCGCGTCGACACCCCTCAGGCGTCCGCCCCGCTCGGTCGCCTCGGGCTTCGCCGTCCGGTGCGGCTCCGGGGGCGGCGGGGGCGCTGGCGGGTCCTCCGCCGACGGTGTCGACGTCGGAGGCGACGCCGGCGGTGACGCCAGCGCCACCAGATGGCGCCCCGTGCCGGCGCGAGAGGTGCCGCTGGGCGGCTCGGCGCCCGGTTGCGGCGACGGAGGCGTGGCCCGGGTGGATCGAACCGGGGCGTCCGGGGCGTGAGGGACCGCCGGTTCCGGCCGGCCCGGGCCCACGGTCCGTGGGAGCGCCATCGGTGAGGTGGTGCCCTCCCTCGTCCGCTCGGCGCGGCGGGGCGACGGGACCCAGATCAGTGGGCCCCGGTCCGCGGGCGGGCTCTCGGGGCGGTGGCGCGGCGCCACGTTCCCGCCCGGCTCGTGGTTCCATTCGGGGTCGGGTCCCGGGCGGTGCTGGCCGTCGACTGGACGGTGCCTGCTCACCGCGATCCCCCCGCCGCCGGCGGCAGGGCGCCGGCCCGTCGGAGAGTGTCCAGCGCCTCCGGCACGTCGGCGAACGCCCGCGCCACGTCGTCCACCCGGACGACGCGGTGGGCGTTCGCGGCGACGTACGCCCGCACCGCAGCGTCGAAGCGATCTGGTCCGGCCCGGCGACGGGCCTCGGTCAGCGCCACCGCGCCCTGGGTGTAGACGCCGGTGACGTAACGGTCGAACCCGGGGCCCGACCACTGCGGCATCGACCACCCGAGTCGGCCGGCGACCGAGGGCGGGACGGACGCGAGGGTGTCGTCGCCCCCGCGACCCACGATCGTCTTCTCGGTCCAGGCGGCGAACGCCTCGTCGATCCAGGGGTCGCGGCCCTGGTTGTTGCCCACCGCGGCGTAGAACCACTGGTGCGCCAGCTCGTGGATGATCAGCGGACGCAGCGTGCCGAAGGAGACGTCCCCGAACTGCAGCGCGGACGGGAACTCCGTGCCGTCGCTCTGACCGGGCGCGACCGCGACCCACAGGTCCCGGTACGGGTACGCCCCGAGCAGCCCCGTCGTGTCGCGCAGCCCCCGGTCGAGCTCGTCGACCCAGACGTCGGGGGCGACGCGGGTGCCGCTCACGGGGGTGAACAGGTGGAGGCGGACCCCGGCGGCGACGGTGCGTTCAGTCATCCGGTAGCGCCCGACGGCGACGGCGACGTCGCGCAGGGCGTCCGCGGCGAAGCGGTGGGTCGTCGTCCCCGGTCTCGGGCCGGGGGACGCGCCGCCGGCGACCCCGGCACCCGCGACGGCGAGGTCGGAAGGCGCGGTCACGTCGAGAGCGGCGAGCCGGAAGTCCTCGCTGGTGGTCGACTCGCCGTAGATCGTCACCTCGGGATCGCGGGTCCAGCCCTCGCCGCGCACCCAGGTCAGGAGAGGGAACCCGGAGCCGAACCAGGCGGTGGTGGTCGACGGCGAGACCCCGACCCGTTCGTCGGCGTCGACGCCGAGGCGCAGCGAGAACGCGAGCTCCGCACGCACCGGGGTCCCGGCCGCCACGCACCGCGACAACGGGAGCACCACCAGCGCGCCCGGCGACCCGGCCGGAGCGCCGGCCGCCTCGGTCCGCGGGGCCACCGGCGCGCCGTCCACCCGCGCCGAGGTGACCTCGAGCGAGCTCCCGGTCCGGGCGGCCGTCGGCTTGTTCGGCGTGGCGCGGAAGACCAGCTCGCAGGTCGGGAGGTCCGGGGTCACCACCACGTCCTCGCGGCCCGTCGCACTGCGCAGGTCGGGGGCGACGTCGAACGCCAAGGACACCACCGGGCGTTGCTCGGAGGGCACGGCCGCGGGCTCGGGGTCGGCGAAGGCCAGGGACCCGATCCCGTTCGTGCTCGAGCAGCCGGCGAGCAGGACCAGCACGGCGACGAGCAGGGCGGCGAGGACGGCCCGGTGCGCCTCGGTCACGCGACCGCCGCCTGGGCCGGGATCCCGCGCCACTGCGATCCGTCCGAGAGCTCCTCGCCCTTCATGAGCAACGACAGGGCGTCGAGCGACACCTGGGGTCCGACCACCGCGTCGTAGAGGACGATCGCCCGCGTCCCCACCGTCGCACCTTCGCCGATGGTCACGGTGGACATCTTCATGACGCGGTCCTCGAACAGGTGGGTCTGCAGGGACACCCCCGTGCCCACCGTCGCGTCGTCGTGGACGTGCACCAGGTCGAACTCGGTCAGGTAGGTCGTGCCGATCCACGTCCGCGCCCCGATGTGGGCGCCGAACACGCGCAGCGCCACCGGGAGGAAGGGCGTCCCCACCAGCAGGGTCAGCAGGGCGGGCACGGCCGCGGCCTCGTAGAGGCCGGTCACGAACTCACTGCGACGGACGAACCGGCTCCACAGCGGCTCCACCCGTGGCCGGTACACGCCCACGACGTTGCGCTTGACCGCGGCCACCCAGAGCACGATGCCGATGCTGGTCGCGAACGCCAGCAGCGGGGCCAGGAGCGCGGTCGGCAGCAGGTCCCGCCCTCCGGCCACCGCCGACAGGGCCAGCAGGTAGAGGTAGAAGCCGATCCCGAGCACCGAGGCGGGCAGGGTGATGCGGAAGAACTCGATCGCCCATCGGTGGGCCAGCACCCGACGGGACGGGCGGAACGTCTCGGCCTCGTCGAAGTCTCCGCTGTCCTGGCGCACGGGCAGGTGGATGGCGGGCGAGCCGAGCCACGAGGTGTCCTCGGGCACCCCGGAAGCCGGGGGCACGGTCTGCACGCCCACCAGCGACCCGTCGCCGAGGGTGGCTCCCGCGGGCACGAAGGCCGCGTTGCCGACGAACGCCCGCGAGCCCACCGAGGTGGGGGCGAACGCGACGTGGCCGTTCGCGAAGGTCGCCGAGCCGATGCTGGCCATGTCCGCGACGAAGCTCTCACGGCCCAGCGTGAGCAGGTCGGGGTCGAGGTGCGCGGCGGTGGAGACCTCCGCGCCACGCCCGACCCGGGCCCCGAGGACCCGCAGCCACGGCACCGTATAGAGCGTCGCGTAGAGCGAGTTGGTGAACGCCAGGCTGTACTCGAACAGCTTGTCGGCCACCCACTTGCGCACCCCGAGCCCGGAGCGCACGGGGTGGATGCCCGGTGGGGTCCGGGGCAGCACCAGGCGGCGTCCGAGGGCGACGGTCAGGCAGACGGTGACCACGAAGACCGGGCCCGCCAGCAGCGTCGCGGCCAGACCGACCAGCACGTTGGCCAGCAGCAGGGCGGTCCACACCACCGCCACCGCAGGCACGATCATGGCGACGGCCGCGAGCTCGAGGCCGACCAGCCCGGCCGCGGCGGCCAGCAGCGGCCCGGGGCGCCAGCCCCGACGGTTGACCGAGGCCATCATGGTGGCCGTGGGGTCGAGGGGCCCCGCAGCGAGGTGGTCGACCCGGACCGGTGGCGAGCCCGCCCAGCGCTCGGCGGCCGGGACCGACTCGCCGCGCCCCAGCACCGACTGTTCGCCCAGCACCGCTCGGTTGCCGACCGTCGCGCCGGGCTCGAGCACCGCGTTCGCCCCGACCGTGCCGCCCACCCCGATCGCGATCGGCGCGACGACGACCCAGCCGTCCTCGACCCGCCACGGGCGCACGTCGACGCAGTAGCCGATCGAGACGTCGCGACCCAGGTCGATCAGGCGTGGCAGCGTCACCGTCGCTGTGGCGATGTGACAGCGCCGTCCGACCCGCGCCCCGAGCAGGCGGAGGTAGGGCCCCATCATCGGCGATCCCGACAGCACCGCGGTGGGCGCGAGGGCGAGCACGAGGTCGATGGCCCACAGGCGGAAGTAGGTCGGGCCCCAGAGCGGGTAGCGCCCCGTCGTGATGCCCGCGGACAGCGGCCGCACCACCAGCAGGGGCAGCAGCCACCGGAGTCCGAAGTAGGTGGCGAGGGTGGCGCCGAGGAACTGGGTGAGGACCGTGAACGAGACCTCCCCGTCGTTCCAGGTGTAGACGGCGCTGATCGGGAGGGTGACGACCAGCATCAGGAGGTACAGCGCGCCGGCCTGGACGGCGCCCGCCCGGGCGAGCCGGCCGCGCGAGTGCCGGATCGGCTCCTCCCGGGGAACCGCCGGCTCGGCGGGCGCCTCGTCGGCGGCCGCGACGAGGTGCGCGGCGAGCGCGCGCACGCTCGGGTGCTCGTACAGGTCGCGGACGGCCGGGGTCCGGCCGACGCCGCGCTCGCGCATCCGCGAGATCACGGTGGCGGCGCGCAGCGAGTGCCCGCCGAGCTCGGTGAAGAAGTCGGCCTCGACCGACAGCTGGTCGGTCTCCAGGCCGAGGACGTCGGCCCAGACCTCGGCCACGCGCCGCTCCATGTCCCCGGCCGCGGCGACGACGGGTCCCGACGCCCCGAGGAGGCGTCGGCCGCTCGGTTCGGGGAGGCGGGTGCGGTCGACCTTGCCGCTGGGCATGGTCGGCAGCACGTCGAGCACGTCGAGGAACGACGGGACCATGTACTCGGGCAGTCGCGCGCTCAGCTGCTGGTGCAGGCGTCCGGTCAGCTCGGTGTCGTCACCCGCGCCGTGGGCCTGGCCGGTGAGGGTGATGTACGCGCTCAGCTCGTCGGCGCCGCTCACCGGCACCAGGGCGGCCACCGCGGCACCCACGGCGTCGTCCTCCAGGAGGACGCTCTCGATCTCCCCGAGGTCCACCCGGTGCCCGCGGATCTTGACTTCGGCATCCGCGCGACCGCGGTACTCTATCTCCCCGTCGGGGGTGAGACGCCCGAGGTCGCCGGTGCGGTAGAGCCGCCCCCCGACCGGGGCCAGCGCGTGCTCGATGAACTTGTCGGCGGTCAGGTCGGGGCGTCCGACGTATCCGCGGGCCACGCCCGGGCCGCCGATGCAGATCTCCCCCACCTCGCCGTCCGCGACCAGGTTGCGGTGCTCGTCGAGGATGACGACGGAGTATGTCGGTAGCGGTCGGCCGATGGTGACGGGCTTGCCGGGGTAGAGGTCACACCAGGTCGCGGTGACCGTGGCCTCGGTGGGCCCGTAGGTGTTGAGGATGCGGCGTCCCGGCCGGCTCCAGCGCTCGACGAGCTCGGCGGGGCAGGCCTCGCCGCCCACCAGGATGGTCCGCACGTCGGGGAGCTCGCGCGGAATCGTCGCGAGCAGGGTGGGCACCAGGTAGAGGACGGTGACGGCCTGCTCGTCGAGGAAATCGGCGAGCTCGCCACCCAGACGGCGTGAGTCGTTCGGGCCGGCCACCAGCGTGGCGCCCACCGCCCACGTCGGCCAGATCTCCTCGATCGAGAAGTCGAACGACACCGTCATGCCCTGGTAGACGCGGTCGGTGGGACGTACGTCGTAGACGCGGGGCACGACGTCGAGGAAGTTGACGATGCTCGACTGCGCGACCTCGACGCCCTTCGGACGCCCGCTGGAGCCTGACGTGTAGATCACGTACGCCGTGGGGTCGGCGCCGGGCGGCGGAGGTGCGAGCCGGGGCCGCGTCGAGGGCGCCGCATCCAGGGCCGGTCGCGCCCGGTCGAGCTCGAGGGTCGGCCGCCCGAGCTCGCGGGTTGCACCGACGAGATCCGACGAGGTGACGACGAGCGACACGTCAGCGTCGGTGCCGATGTAGGTGACGCGGTCGGCAGGCGAGGAGGGGTCGATGGGGACGAAGGCCCCGCCCGCCTTGCCGATGCCGAGGAGCGCGACGTAGGTGTCCAGCGAGCGGTGCAGCAGGATCCCGACCCGGGCGCCCACGGGGAGCCCGCCGCGCAGGAGGAAGTGTGCGAGCTGGTTGGCCCGTCGATCGAGCTCGGCGTAGGTGTACCGCTCCCTCTCGCACTCCACCGCGATGCGGTGCGGGGCGCGGTCACAGGTGACCTCGAGGACCTGGTGTAGGCGCCGATCCCGCCGCGGGACGGGCGCCGGGGCCGGAGCCGGGAAGAATCCGAGACGGGGAAGGCCTCCCGTGCGAGGTGCCGGCCCGCTCATCCGGTCGCCCGAACGAGGCAGCGTCCCGGGAGCCGGCGGCCGGGGCCGGCTCTGCACCGGCGCCAGCGGTTCGTGGGCGACCGTGGTCTCTTCCTCTCCTCAGGGGTCCGTGACGGTCCTCCCTCCTGGACCACAGACCGAGCGCGAACGGACGACACGAGCACGTGACGGCGACGCACCGTGCTGATGGGCTCGACTTGCCGGTCACTGACGAGGGGGAGCGCGGAACCGGACGAGTGGGGTCATTCTCGTCATCTCTTCACTGAGCGAGCAACAACCGGCACGCAGCGCCGGGCGGCCCCGCACCATCGCCTCGATACGGTGTGTCACGACAATGTGGCTCGAATCACATTTCGACGAGCGATGATCGTTGTAACGCTCAGGAAACGGTCCGGTCTCGCTCACGGCACGTAATGAAGGCTGTGAGTAGTGATCTACATCACCTAGAACCGCGCCCACGCGACCCGGCCCCGCGGGGCGCGGTGGATCACGGGATCACGCCGACGAGCAGTCCTGGGAAATACTTCCCGAACCGCGCCGTCGGCGGCGAGGCCACGCGGGGTTGACTCGGCGTCATCGGCCCTCGTGGGACGACTTCAAGGAGGTGCGGTGCCCGTGTTCGACCTGGTGATGTTCGCCGTCGCGCCTGTCCTGGACGGCCGGACGTCGGCGGACGGGGCGACCCCGGCCGACGGGGGTGTCTCGTGAATGCCCTTTCCACGGGGTTGACCTGGCCGCGCCTCGCGGGGCTGGGCACCCTCGGCCTGCTGCTGGTCGTCTGGGTCGCGTCCGGCTCGTTCGTGCTCGGCCTGCTCGTCGTCGTCCTCGTCGCCGGCACCGCCGGGCTGGCCTGGATGTTCGTGGGCTGGAGCGGCCGCCCCTCGCGCGGGACCGCGGACCCGTCCGCGGTGCTGGGCGCGCTGCCCACCACCGACCTCGCCCCGCCGTCGGCCGGCGCCCGCGTCCGGCGCGCGCTGCGCGGGTTGCTCGGCCGACCCTGGGTGCAGGGCGACGGCCTGGTCCGCGCGGCGGCCCGGCGTCTCGCGTCCGAGGGGTCCCTGGTGTGGACCCCGCGCGGGCAGCGCGTCGCCGCCCCGCACCTGTGGGTCGAGCTGAACCCCGACGACCTCACCGACGTCGCCGCCCGCTGGCCGCTCGAGGTGCTCGCCGACGAGCTGCTCGGCGGCTACCTCGAGCACGCCCACGAGTCCGGCGCGCGCCGCCGCCCGGCGCGCGCGCTCCTGCACCTGCTGGCGGGCGCCGACGTCCCCGTCGGCCGGGTGGTCGTCACCGCCGCGTTCTCGAAGCCCGCGGGCGAGCCGGCGGTGACGGTGTCGGCCACCGAGCCGACGCCGTCGTCCCTGGCCGCGCCGCCGGAGCCGGCCGCGCCGGCACGTCCTGCTCGTCAGGTGCCGCACGCCCCGCACGTGCGCGGACCGGTCCGGCCGGGGGCAGCCGGTCGACCGGGGCCCGTTCCGCCACCACCTCGGCCGGCTCCGGCGCGGGGGCCGGCGGGGGTACCCCGGGACTTCGTCGGGGGGTCCCGGGGTAGCAGTGGCGGCGACGCAGGTGGCGGCACCGCGGTCGTCGAACGCCCGACCGTGCTCGCCCGGACGCTGAGGCGCTTCTCCCCGAAGACGGCGCCGGTGCCCGGCGTATGGTGGCCCCGCCCGACGGATCGCCGCCGGGACGGGAGCGGCTGACACAGCTCCCGGAGGCCCGCCCCGGGAGGTGTCGTGACGCGACCCGCCGCCCATCCGGCGCGTCGTCCGGCCCGTCACCCCCCGGTGTCCGCGCGGCCCGGCGGGCCGAACATGCCGGCCGGTGGCCTCGCCGTGCTCGACGTCCGCTCCGAGCGCACACAGTCGGTGCCGTGGGGCGACCGCATCACGATCGGCCGCGGCGACCGCGGCGCGGGCGTCCCCCGCCACGTCGCCGTCCCCGACGACCGCGTGTCCCGGCTCGCCGCCGAGATCGAGGTCCGCGACGACGCCTACCTGATCATCAACCGCCAGCGGCACGGCGGCCTGCTCACCCTGTTCGTGCCCGGGGTGCCGGGCAAGGACCGCATCCGCGTCGGCAACGGGCTCCTAGTGCGCGACGACCGCTCGTCGCTGGGCCTGTGGTTCCCCGACGGCCAGGAGCTGACCCTGGCCCTGCTGCGCTTCGCCCCGATGGCGGGCACCGGCGGCGGCACCACCGGCGACCTCGCCGAGCGCACGATCGACACCTCGCTGCCCACGGCGGAGACGTGGTGGTCGGTGCTGGTCGCCGCCTGCGGTCCGACGATCATCGCCGCCGCCACCGCCGGCCCCGGGACCACGCCGCGCGACGTGCACGGCGACGCCGACCAGATCGCCGAGTGGCACCGCGCCGAGGGCCGCCCCGCGCCCAGCCCGAAGACCCAGAGCGAGGCGTTCCGGCACGCGCAGCGCTGGCTGCGGGGCCTGCGGCTCAACGACAAGACCCGCGGCTGGCGCGTCGCCGTCGTCGAGCAGGTCATCCACCTGCGGCTCGTCACCCTCGACGACGTCCGGCTGCTGTTCCCGAGCCAGGTGCCGGTGTCGGTGCGCTAGCTACTCGGTGAGGTCCCGCTCCGGCAGCGGGCCGAGCAGCGCGAACGCGTCCCGAGCACCACGACCACGTCTCGCCGACGAGGGCGATGGGCGGCAGCGCCGGGTCCAGGCGCGCGGCGAAGCGGCCGGCGAAGCGGTCGCGCATCGCGCCCATCGCCGGCGTGTCCCGCCCGCCGGGTTCGCCGAGGGCGCCGCGGAGGTCCTGCTCGTGGATCACCACGTCGCCCAGCGGGCGCGTCCCGTGCGCGGCCATCCACGCCCGCAGGGGCTCGGCGAGCTCCTGCCACTCGGCGACCAGCGCGTCGACATCCCGGTCGCGCCGCGCGTCGACCTGCCGCGCCGTCCACGCGGCGTGGTGGTCGTCCGGCTCGTCGCCCGCCACCACGTCCGCGCCGAGGCCCACCATGTGCGAGAGCAGATCCCGCACCGTCCAGTCGGGGCACGCGGGCACGGTGATCGCCGCCCGATCGGCCGAGAGCCCTGTCACCAGTGCGATGACCCGTTGCTGCGCCCGTGTCCCCTCCGCGACCTCGTCCACGGGGGCTCAGCGTGCCATCCTGACGACGGCCGAGTGGCGAAGCAGTGCGCTGTACGTCCAGAACCGACCGAACGTCCGGTGATCCCGAACGGACGACCGCTCAGCGGCAGAGCGTGCGTCACGACGAGTTGTGTGTCACTCGGTTGTGTCAGAGTAGATGTATGTCACGCGAGGGGGACGCGACGAGCACCGACCGTGGCCCGGGTACGCCCGAGGTCATCAGCCGGGCGCCGGGCTACCTGGCCCGGCGGCTGCACCAGGCGTACACCGCGGCCTGGGCGCGCCGGGTGGACCCGGTGCTCACCGGGCCGCAGTACGCGGTGCTGGCGACGGTCGAGGCGCATCCCCGCCTCGACCAGGGGTCGCTGGCGCACACCGTCGCCCTCGACCGCTCGACCATGGCCGACGTCTGCCGCCGCCTCGAGGAGCGGGGCCTCATCGAGCGCACGCAGGCCCCGGCCGACGGGCGGCGCAAGCTGCTCGGGCTCACCGACGAGGGCCGGACGGCGCTCGCCCGTGTCCACGCCCGGGTCAGCGCCCTCGAGGACGAGCTGATGGCCGAGCACGCGGCGTGTGCCGAGCGGCTGATCGCCGACCTCGACGCGCTGTCCCGCCGGTGGGAGACCGTCGCCACCGGCCCGCCGGCCTGAGCCTCAGCGTGCCGGGGCCGCCGGGTCGGGTCCCGCCGGGGGCGAGGCGGCCTGGGCGCCGGGCTCCGGTGCCGCCCGGCGCTGGGCCCGCATGAGCAGCAGACCCACGGCCACCACCACCGTGGCCGTCAGCGCCACCGTGCAGATCGCCCAGGGCACCAGTGCGCCCGAGGCCAGGGCGAACACGAAGAAGTACGCGGTGACGAGCGCGTAGACCACGACCTGCAGGCGGTACAGGATGCGGTTGCGGTCGGTGTCGCGCGGCGGCCACGTGAAGCCCGGCATGGCGAGCACCGTACGCGGCACGAGCGCTCAGGCCCCTGCGGGGACGAGCTCGTCGACGTCGGCGGTCTCGACGTCCGGGACCGCGGCCGTCGTGGGGACGCGGGCGAAGGCGACCAGTGCGAGGGCGGCCAGGCCGGCGAACACCAGCGCGCCGCCGGTCGCGGCCGCGCCGAGACCCGTCGTGAACGCGGCGCGCACGGCGTCGAGCACGGCGGGCGCGGGGGCCGCGGCGACCGCCTCGGTGAGCCCTGTGCGCGCCGCCTCGGCGACCGGCGCCGGCGTCCCCGACGGCAGCGCGAGGGCGCCGCGGTAGACCGCCGTGGCGAGGCTGCCCAGCGTCGCGAAGCCGAGAGCGATCCCGAGCTCGCCGCTGGTCTCCGAGAGTGCCCCGGCCGACCCGGCCTTCTCCTCGGGCACGGAGCCGACGAGCAGGTCGGTACCCAGCGCGACCGGCAGCGCGATGCCGACGCTGGCGAGCAGGAAGCCGCCCAGCAGCACCGTCGTGCCGCCGCCCGCCCCGGCGCCGAGCAGGCCGACCACCGCGAGCAGCACGGCCGCGATCAGCAGCCCGGCGGCCATCACCCGCGCCGGCCGGATCGAGCGCGCCAGACGAGGGGCGAGCAGCGAGGCGACGACCATCGCCGCCTGCAGCGGGGCGAGCACCAGGCCCACGGTGAGCACCGAGAGCCCCGCGACGAGCTGCAGCCACAGCGTGAGCAGCAGGAACGTGCCGGCCATGACGACCCCGCCGCCGAGCCCGATCGCGAGCGCCCCGGCCGGCGCGCGGTGACGGAACAGGCCCAGGTCGAGCAGCGGGTCGTCCAGGCGGAGCTGGCGGCGCACGAAGAGCACCCCGACGCCGAGGCCCACCGTCAGCGCGACGACCCCGCCGAGGTGCAGGCCGTCGGCCGCGAGCGACTTGAGGCCGTGCACCACGGGCAGCACGGCGCCGAGCGACAGCGCGACGCTCGCGAGGTCGAGGCGCCCGGCGCCGGTGTCGCGCGACTCGGGCAGCAGCACCGGCCCGAGCACGAGCAGCAGCACCATCACCGGCACGCCCATGAGGAAGGCCGCGCCCCACCAGAACGCCTCGAGGAGCACACCGCCCACCAGCGGGCCGACGGTCATGCCGCCCATGAAGCAGCTCATCCAGATCGAGATCGCCGTCCCGCGCGCCCGCGGGTCGGGGAACATCGTGCGGATCAGGCCCAGCGTCGAGGGCATCAGCGTGGCGCCGGCGACGCCGAGCAGCGCGCGGGTGGCGATGAGCATCGCCGCGCTGCTCGAGAACGCCGCGGCCACCGACGCCACCCCGAACGCCGCGCCGCCGATCAGCAGCAGGCGGCGCCGCCCGATGCGGTCGCCGAGCGTGCCCATCGTGACGAGGAAGCCCGCGATCATGAAGCCGTAGACGTCCATCGCCCACAGCTGCGCCGTCGGCCCGAGGCCGAGGTCGGCGGACAGGGCGGGCAGCGCCAGGTAGAGCACGCTCATGTCGAGCGAGAGCAGCAGCGTCGGCAGCGCCAGCACGGCGAGCCCGATCCACGCGCGCCGTCCCGTGGTCGCGGTCGGTGTCATCACGGCCTCCTCGGGGTGGGTGGCGGCCGACGCTAGCAGGTACCAGTATTTCTCTACAACCGACTCGTATCGTTTTCGTACTACCTGGCCTCGGTACCGTGCGCGTCGACCCCCGACCTCGCGCCGTCCCGGGAGTGCCGTGCCGCCGACGCCCGCCGTCGACCACCTCGTCGTCGCCACCACCGACCTCGCCCGCGGCGTGCCCGCCCTCGCCGCGCAGCTCGGCGTCCCGCTCGCCGAGGGCGGCCGCCACGCCGAGTTCGGGACGCACAACGCGCTGCTCGCCCTGGGCGGCAGCACCTACCTCGAGCTCATCGCGGTCGACCCGGACGCGCCGCCCCCGGGACGTCCCCGCTGGTTCGGCCTCGACACCGACGCCGTGCGGTCCCGCCTCGCCGACGGGCCGCGGCTGCTGCACTGGGTGGCCCGCCCGGCCGTCATGCCGCCCGGCCCGGACGACCACGGCGAGCGCCTGCGCCTGCGTCGCGGTGACCTCGCGTGGACGGTCACGGTGCCGGCCGACGGGTCGCTGCCCGGCGACGGGAGCGGTCTCGTGCCGACGCTGATCGCGTGGGATGACGCGCACCCCACCGACACCCTCGCCGACGCCGGCGTGCGCCTCGAGCGCCTGGTGCTCGGCGGCCCGCGCGCCCCCGAGCTGCGCCGACGACTCGCCGATCTCGGGCTCGCGGGGTGCGTCACCGTCGCCGACGAGCCGCCGGTGCTGCGCGCGGAACTGCAGACACCGCACGGCCCGGTGGTGCTGGACGGCGGGTGAGGCGGGATCGCCCCCCGGTCAGGGCTCGGGCTGGTGGTCGGGGTCGTGGTCGTGGTGCTGGTCCTGTTCGGCGGGGAGGACGTCGGCCCCCTCCACCTCGGGCAGCGGCGGACCGTCGGCGTTGCGGCGTGCGTTCCGCCGGTTCGCCTCGTTCGCGAGCCAGCGCGCCACGTCCACGAGCTTGAGGTTGGTGCTCTGCGACGACTCGACGAGCAGCTGGAACGCCTCGGACTCGTCCACCCCGAAGCGCTCCATGAGGATGCCCTTGGCCTGCCCGATGACGTCGCGGCTGTCGACGGCCTTGCCGAGGTGCGCGGCCTGCTCGCTGCCGTGCAGGAGCATCGCCGCCTGCACGCCGAACAGCCCCGCGGTGATGCGGGCATCGCGGTCGAACACGCGGGGCTCGGAGGCGTAGAGGTTCAGCGCGGCGCGCATCCGCCCGCCGCTCGCGAGCTGGATGGACAGCATCGAGCGGTACCCCGAGTCCACCGCGGCGGGCGCGAACCGCGGCCACCGCGTCGCGTCGGGCCCGGCCAGGTCCTCGACCATCACGACGCCGTCGTCGGCGGGCTCCTCGAGCGCGGTGATGCACGGCCCCTCGTGCAGCTCGCTCTGGAGCCGGTCGAGCTCGGAGATGCCGCGGCTGGTCGGGTTGCGGGAGTCGACGATGCCGTCCTCCGACACCGAGATGCCGCCGGCCGCCGCCCCGGGGACGGTCTCGACCGCCGCCGCGACGATCTCGGAGAGCGTCTGCTGCAGATCCCGGATGCTGCGCCGCTCCACCAGCTTCTGCGCGGCCCTGCGCAGCGCCACGACGAGCTGCTCGGACTGGCCCGGGTCCAACGCGGTCATCCTCCACCTCGCGGTCGCGACGAGACGCGGGGGCGGCACCTGGGCGGACACCCTGCACGCCGTCGGCCGTCGGACGCGCGCGCTCACCCGCACCCGGAGCACGGGCGCGGGGAGCCACAGCGGACGGACCGGACGAGCGCAGGGCCTCCGCGGGCCGCGCCCCGATCACGAAGCGGCCGTCTGTTCGACCGCGGCTCGGAGAGCCTACCCAGCCCACTGCCGGCGGCCACCCGGGACACGTGGACGGCCCGGACCCGCTAGAGGGGGACGCGGGGTCGTCCGCCGGGGCGGGGTCGTTGGTCGGGGTCGATCCAGGGTGGGGGTGTGAACCACGGGAGCCCGTCGATCATCTCTAGGTGCCAGT